>JBDSMA010000146.1:0-4084 GCA_039916085.1 Sphingomicrobium sp. | reverse complement strand
CCATGTCGAGGAAATGATCGACCGCCAGGATCAGCAGCAGCCCCGCCTCCGGGATGTGGAACATCGACAGCGTTGCGGCGATCACGACCAGGCTGGCGCGCGGCACCCCGGCCATGCCCTTCGAGGTAATCATCAGCACCAGCAGCATGGTGATTTCCTGACCAAGGCTTAAATCGATTCCATAGGCCTGGGCGATGAAGATCGACGCGAAGGTCATGTACATCATCGACCCGTCGAGGTTGAACGAATAGCCAAGGGGCAGGACGAAGCTGGCGATGCGCGGCGGCACGCCGAACCGTTCGAGCGCCTCGAGCGTCCGCGGATAGGCCGCTTCCGACGAGGCGGTCGAGAAGGCCAGTACGATCGGGTCGCGGATGTAGCGGATCAAGCTTTTGGCGCGCGGCCCGGCGATGAGCACGGCCGAGCCCAGTAACAGCGTCCACAAAATGACCAGCCCGAGGAAGAAGGCGCCGACAAACTTGCCGAAGGTGGCGAGGATTTCCGGCCCCTGCTCGGCGATCGCCGCGGTGACTGCCGCGAAGACCGCGATCGGGGCGGCGCGCATGACGTAATCGGTGACCTGCAGCATCACCTGGACCAGCGCCTCGATGCCCTTGACCAGCGGCTTGCCGCGCTCGCCGACCGCGGTCAGCGCGACCCCGAAGAACACCGAGAAGATGACGATCGGCAAGATTTCGTTCTTGGCCATCGCGTCGATTACCGACGCGGGAACGAGATGGGTGACGAATTCCTTCAATGAAAAAGCGGCTTGCTCGACCCCGCTGGAGGCATCGACCGGCGGCAGCGGCAGGCCGAGCCCGACGCCGGGCTGAAGCAGGTTGACGAGGATCAGGCCAAGGCTGAGCGAGACCAGGCTGGCGAGGATGAACCAGCCAAGACTGCGCACCCCGACCCGGCCGAGCGCGGCAATATCCCCCATATGGGCGATGCCGACGACCAGGGTCGAGAACACCAAAGGGGCGATGATCATCTTGATCAGCCGCAGGAACAAAGCGGTTATGATGCCGAGATATTCGGCAATCGCCTTCAACCGTTCGGCGCTGGCCGGGGATCCGTCGTCGATCGCGGCGTTGGTCGCCCAGCCAGCGATCACGCCGAGCAGCAGCGCGAACAAGATGTACCGGGTCAATCTGGTGGCCACCGCTGAGTCCTTGTCTGTTGGCCGACGACCCAAGCGCGAAGCGCAGCGCCGGTCAAGCGATGGTCGGTACCGTCCCGCGCAGTCGGCGATGCTCGCGCCACAGGACCAGCGCCAGGCCGGCGACCATCACCACCCGCCCGGCGAGGAAGGCGAATCCGGCGCCGATCAGCCCGAATGCCCCGGCCAGCGGGAAAATCGCCACGACATAGGTCAGCGCGCCGGCGAGGTTGGCGAACAACGGCGCGTTGGTGCGGCCGATGGCATAGAGCATCGGCGGGATGGGGAAGCTGACCATCGCCAGCAGCGGCGCCCCGAGCAGCACCACGAGCACGCCATAGGCACCCGCGAACGGCGCGCCGAATGCTTCGCGCAAGATGAATTTGCCGAGGACGATGGCGATGAGGCAGGTCAATAGCCCTACCGCGGTCGATACCGCGGTTGCGCGAAGCATCAGCCGCCACGGCGTCTTGGTCGCAAGATCCAGTCGCGCGACCTGTGGGTAGAACGCTCTGCTGAGGTATTCGGTCGGTTTCTGCGCCGCATCCGCGAGCGCCGAAGCGACCCGATAAAGACCGCCCGCGGCCGGGGTCAGCAGGGCGCCGACGAACAGCCGGGCGAGCGGCCCCCAGGCGGTGTTAAGCGACGAATTCAAATTGACGCTGACGGAGAATTGCCAGCCCTTGTCGAGGCCGACGGCACTCAAATGCGGGTAGAGACTGCGCTTGATCCCGCGCCGCCTGAGTTCGCGCCAGGCCAGCCACCACAAGACGAGACCACCGGCAAATTCGCTGACGAACCAGATCAGAAGGTAAGCGGGAAGGGTCCATGCCTGCCACCATGCGATGAGCGCAAGCACCACCCGGATCTGCGGCGTGACGGTTCCTTGCCAGGACATCAGGTCGAAGCGATCAAGGGTACGCAATACGCCGCTAGGCGCGCCGGCACCCATGATCGGCAGCAGCAGGCAATAAAGCATTGCATAGACAAGCATGTCGGGCCGGATGCCGAACCAGTGGGCGAGCAGGGGCAGCAACAACATCGCGCCAGCCATCGACACCAGGCCGCTGGCGGCGTCGAGGCCGACCGCGAAGCCGGTAGCGCGGCGAAAAGTTTCGCTGTCGCCAGCCTCGAGCGCGGGGGCGCCGAAGCGCACCACCACCTGCCAGCTATTGAACTTGCTGAGCCCGCTCGCCGCCTGGACGTAGCTGTGGATGAGGATGAGCACGCCGAATGTGGCGACGCCGAGTCCGCGCCCGGCCAGCGCCAGGGTCGCGAGACCGGCGATGGCGGCGACGATGCGCGAACCGGCGAGATACCCCGAATTCCTGAGCAGCGACCGGAAATGCTGGTCCTTGAACCAGTGCTTCACGCGGCAAATTCCTCAGCGCTGGAACGGGAAGCCGCGCCCCTAAGCGAAGGGGCGCGGCTTGTCGCCTGTTTTTGCCGCTGTGGTCGGGTCAGGCGGGCTCGCTTTGCCGCTGCACGACCTTCTCCGCCAGCGTCCCGTTGAGCTCGGCAAGATGATCGTAAGCGGCATCGTAGGTGGCCAGGCCGTGGCTCAGCGAGCGCAATTCGGCCTCCAGCCCGTCCATCTCGTTTTCGGGTAGTAGCGCCTCGATCCGATCCCACCCGGTCCATCCGTCACGCGGAGCCATGCCGAGCATTTGCCCGCGCCGGCTGGCCAGCGCCGACGATGCCCGGCTGGTCGATGCGGCCGGGGTCACCACGGTCAACTTCTGGACCGGCTCAAGCAGGTGCGGCGCGGCTTCCGCCAGCGCCTCCTGCATCGCCAGCCGCCCGGCGAGGCGGAAGGCGAGCTCCGATGAATCGACGCTATGATAGCTGCCATCGGTCAGGGTCACCGCGACATCGACCACCGGAAAGCCAAGCGGCCCCTTGACCATTGCGTCCTTGACGCCCTGCTCGACCGCCGGAATCCATTGCTTGGGGATCGACCCGCCGTGAATCTTCTCGACGAACCGGAACCCTTCGCCACGGCCGAGCGGCGCGATATCGATGATGACATCGCCGAATTGGCCGTGCCCGCCCGATTGCTTTTTGTGCCGCCCGCGCTTGGTCACCGGCCGGCGGATCGATTCGCGATAGCCGATCGACGGCGCGCGGTGGCTGACCTCGACGCCATAGCGCCGTTTCAGCCGGGCCAAGGTGGTCTTCAAATGCTCGTCGTTGACACCCTTCAAACGCATCTCGTGGCTCGCTCCATCCTGCTCCAGGCTCAGGCTCGGATCTTCCTCGAGCAGCCGCTGCAGCGCGCTCGACAGGCGGACGTCGTCCTTGCGGTCGGCCGGCTCGATCGCCAGCGTGCAGTTGCGCGATGGCAGGTCAATGTCGATCGGCGGCGGAGTGGCGCCGCCCAGGCTCAGCCAGTCACCGCATTTCAGCCCGTCGACCTTGGCCACCGCGACCAGGTCGCCATCCTCGGCGCCGCTGATCTTGGCGGTTTTGTCCCCCTGGACGGCGAACAGCGCGCCGAGCCGCATCGGCTCGCCTTTGCGGCTGCGCAGATCGGCGCCTTCGCTGATCCGCCCGCCCAGCACCCGCGCCTGAACCAGCCGCCCGAC
Organism: Sphingomicrobium sp.; assembly: GCA_039916085.1. Lineage (GTDB taxonomy): Bacteria > Pseudomonadota > Alphaproteobacteria > Sphingomonadales > Sphingomonadaceae > Sphingomicrobium. The sequence continues at coordinate 340 of JBDSMA010000146.1, read as the reverse complement.
CGCGCCGCCGTGGAAAACCTTGAAGCCGTGGAGCGACGGCGCCTCGACGCCGAGCCTTTGTGCCGTCGCCTTCGGCCCAGGCGCTTCGTGGCGCAGGGCCTTTAGCAACCGCCGCACGCCCCAGCCATTCTCAGCCGACCCGAACAATACCGACACGCCAAGGTTGTCGCCGGTCTCGCGGGCGAGGTCGGCAAAGATGGCCCCCGGCTCGGGCGCCTGGTCCATCAGCAATTGCTCGAGCAGCCGGTCGTCATGATCTGCGAGCTGTTCGAGCATGTGGGTGCGCGCCTCTGCCTCGCGCTCTGCAAGATCGGACGGCAGTTCGATCTGCTCGCTCGGC
>JBDSMA010000145.1:0-4229 GCA_039916085.1 Sphingomicrobium sp. | reverse complement strand
AATCGCCACGCCCTATGTGCTCGACTATGATTTCGTCGTCCTGCTCGCCGGCATCGCTTTCCTGTTCAAGGATGGCGAGGAACATGGCTGGAGACCGTGGGACAGGACGTTGCTCGCTTTCGCCTGGATCGCGCCGCTGGTTGCGCGGACGCTAGCGCTGTGGACGACGATTCCGCTCGGCGTGATGAGCGTGCTTGCGGTGCTCGCCGTCGCCCTGCTCAGGGCATCGCCATCCCGCCGTTGACGTGAACCGTCTGGCCGGTGAGGTATCCAGCCTCGCGCGACGCCAGATAGACCACCGCCGCGCCGATATCCTCGCCAGCGCCCATCGCGCCCATCGGGATACGCGACAGGATCGCCGCTTTCTGAATATCGTTGAGCGCATCGGTCATGGCCGAGGTCATGAACCCCGGCGCGACACAGTTGACCGTAATGCCGCGGCTCGCGACTTCCTGCGCGATCGCCTTTGACATTCCGATCAGCCCTGCCTTGGACGCTACGTAATTGGCCTGGCCGGGGTTGCCGGTCACGGCGACAACGGATGTCACCGAGATGATCCGTCCGAATCGGGCCTTCATCATCGGTTTGCACGCCGCGCGCATCAGCCGGAAAGCGGCCTCCAGATTGACCTTGAGGACGTCGGAAAATTCCTCGTCCTTCATTCGCATCGCCAGATTGTCGCGGGTGATCCCGGCGTTGTTGACGAGAATGTCGAGCTTGCCGCCCAATGCTTCCAACGCCTGCGGCACCAGCGCATCGACCGCCGTGGGATCGCTCAGGTCGCACGGCAATGCGACATGATCACCGCCGAGCTCCGCGCCGAACGCCTGAAGCTTGCCGACATTGCTCCCCGACAACGCGATTCGCGCGCCTTGCGCCGACAGCGCCCTGGCGATAGCCGAGCCAAGCCCGCCACTAGCGCCGGTCACCAGCGCGGTCATTCCCGACAGGTCGAACATATCTCACCTCGTCATGCTGAACTGGTTTCAGCATCCATTTTGCCGCTATGCGCCGCCCTTCCCGAAAAAGGATCCTGAAACAAGTTCAGGGTGACGGTTATAATTCCTTCGCCAGCGCTTCGATATCGTCGATCGTCACCACGCTGGTCACACGCGCATCCGGGGCGATACGCTTGACCATCGGGCCGAGCACTTTCCCGCCCAGCTCGACATACTCCTCGACCCCCGCGGCGGCCATGTTGGCGATCGTCTCGCGCCACCGGACCATGGCGGTGACCTGCTCGACCAGCTGGTCGCGGATCGTGTCCGGGTCGGTCACCGGCGCGGCCGTGACATTAGCGTAAAGCGGGACATGCGGCGCGGCGATCTCAGTCTTGCCCAGCGCCTCGGCCATGGCGTCGGCGGCGGGCTTCATCAGCGCGCAGTGGAACGGCGCCGACACCGGTAGCAGCACCGCCCGCTTGGCGCCCATTTCCCGGGCCATCGCGATCGCGCGGTCGATCGCGCTCGTGTGGCCGGAAATTACCACCTGGCTCGGGTCATTGTCGTTGGCGACCTCGCACACTTCGCCCTCGGCCGCCGCCGCCGCGATCCGCCGGGCAAGCTCAATGTCGGCGCCAAGCAAAGCGGCCATCGCCCCGACCCCGACCGGCACCGTCGCCTGCATCGCCTGACCGCGCAGCTTGAGCAATTGCGCGGTCGTCGCGAGGTCGAACCCCCCCGCCGCGCACAGCGCCGAATATTCGCCAAGGCTATGCCCGGCGACGAAGCTCGCCGCCTTGGTCAGCTCCACCCCACCGTCGCGGGTCAGTGCGGTATATACCGCCAACGCATGCGCCATGATCGCCGGCTGGGCATTTTCGGTCAGCTTGAGATGATCCTCGGGGCCGTCCTTCATCAGCGCGAACAATTTCTGCCCAAGCGCTTCGTCAACCTCGCCGAACACGTCGCGCGCGACGCGGCTGGCGTCGGCCAGCGCGGCGCCCATGCCGACCGCCTGGCTGCCCTGACCGGGGAATAAAAATGCGCGCATCGAAAATCCTGCCGATCTATGCTTCACGTCGGGCGCGGCTTAAGCCGACGACGGCTAGCTGCCAAGGGGATGGAAGATGAGCGTGGACGCGCCAGCCGAAAAGCAGCTTCTGGGTTTATGGATGACCGGCGCGCTAGTCGTCGGATCGATGATCGGCGCGGGCATTTTCTTGCTTCCGGTGTCACTCGCCCCGCTTGGCCTTAACGCAATCGTCGGCTGGCTGATCAGCAGCGTCGGCGCGTTGTGCATCGCCTTTTCACTGGCAACTCTGACCCGCGCAGGCGGCGCGGGCATCCAGGCCCATATCGAGCGGGCATTCGGACCGAATGTCGCCTATCTCGTCACCTGGTCGCTGTGGTGCTCTTATTGGGCGGGAAACGCGGCGCTGGCGATCGCCATTGGATCAGCGCTGTCGTGGATTAGCCCGGCGCTTGCCGGCCCTTCGTTCGTCATCGTCGTCGCGACCGCCAGCGTCGTCGTGCTGACCTTGGTCAACGCCCGCGGCGCGCGAGCGGCCGGGGGCATGTCGGTGGCGACCGTGGCGATCAAGCTGATCCCACTCGTCGCCGTTATCGCAATCGCGATACTTCGTAGGGCCGACGGTGGGCTGGAGCGCTTGCCCGCGGTTCCGCTCACCCTCGCCGGCATTGCGACTGCGGTCGCGCTTACCCTCTTCGCGCTGACCGGATTTGAAACCGCGACCACGCCGGTCGACAAGGTCCGCGACCCGTCGCGTACCCTTCCACTCGCTATCATGGGTGGGACCTTGCTGGTCGCGCTTCTTTATCTCGCCTCCAGCGGCAGCATTCAGTTGCTGTTGCCGATCGATGTCGTCACCCGCTCCGGAGCGCCCTATGCCGACGCGATCGCGACGCAGTGGGGACGTGGCGCCGCCTCGCTCGCGGCCGTCGCTATCGCAATCAGCGCGTTTGGCTGTCTCAATGGCGCGATCCTCGCTACCGGGGAGCTCGGATACTCGATGGCGCTGCGCGGCGAACTGCCCGCCGCATTCGCCAAAACACGCGGAGCCAACACGCCGGTCCTGTCACAGCTGCTCGGCTCTTCGCTGACCGTCGTCCTCATTCTCGCCAACAGCAGTCGCACCACCGCCAGCCTGTTCACCTTTGTTATCCTTCTTGCGACCGCCGCGACGCTGGTGCTCTACGGCGTCGGCGCGCTGGCGGCGTGGAAGCAGTCGTCGGGAGTCGCGCGGCGGGCAGCGATAATTGTAGCTCTCCTGTTCGTCCTGTTCGCCTTCTACGGAGCGGGGTTTGAGGCCGACGCCTGGGGTCTGGTGTTGCTGGCGATCGGTATTGCCGTGCGCGTCCTGATGCGGACCTTCAATTCCCGCGGCTCCACCCCGGCGGCGGCGGCCGCTCCAGCCGCGCTTCGGGAATAGACCGCCGCAGTTTCTGCGCGAAGCTGCGCAGGCACGCCTCACTCGTTCCGAGTGGCCCCGCGACGTAGCTGGGCGAGCCCATGCCCTCCTGCACCCGCGCGATCAGCTTGGTATCCTCGGCGTTGACTCGGCGGTTGATCCGCCAGTTCAAATAGCGCGCCGCCTTCATCTCGCGGCGTCGATGTTCGGGAAGATCGGCATCGGGCAGCGCGTAACTCACTTCGCGGATCACGGTTTCGGTCGCGCTGACCGGCAGGAACTGCATGAAATCGACCTGGTCGGGGTAGATGTCGAACGCGACGTTGGGGAACAGCTTGTAATAGAGCCATTTCTTGCGGTGCGACGGCGGCAAATGCTCGACCTCGGGCAGAAACTTCTGGTACGCCCGCTCGGAGACATTGTCCGACGCATCCTCGCGCAAGTCGCCCTCCATCCGGTCGACGTGGCTCTGCGCCTCGATCTTGTAGCTGCGCCCGAACAGGCGGCTCAGCCCGGGATGGCCGACCGGGATGTGCAGTCCGTCCGAATAATTGTCGGCGATAGTCTTCCAGTTGAGCGGCCGCGGGCGGAGCGTCACCCGGCCGATCGCGCGCAGATCGGCGAAGCGGTAAACCGCGACCTCCTCTTCGTACGGCGCCATCATCTCGGCCACCGCCGGCGCGCCGGGCTCGAGCGTCACGAACAGGAAGCCGTGCCACTCCTCGAGCGCCACCGGCACCAGCCCGAGCGCGTCAGGATCGAGTCCCGGATATTCGCCGCGATGGGGCACCCCGACCAGCCGCCCGTCGCGGGCATAGCTCCACGCATGATAGGGGCAGGTCAGCACCTTGGCGCAGCC
>JBDSMA010000144.1:0-6261 GCA_039916085.1 Sphingomicrobium sp. | reverse complement strand
GCCCGCAGCGGGGCCCCGAGCCGAGCAAGCGGATGTCGTTGGCGATCTTGGTCAGCGACACGGCGAGCGTGTTGAGCACGCCGGAGAGCTCCACGAGGGTATCGTGCGCGGCGAGCTCGGCGAACTTGTTGGGCGCAGAGGTGAACGGCAATTGAGTGAGGTTGGCGACTTCCTTGGCGAAAGCGGCGGCAAAGCCATTGGGCGCGTTGAGGCCGGTGCCGACCGCCGTTCCGCCCTGCGCCAGCTGCATCACTCGCGGCAGGACGTCCCTGAGGCGGGTAATGTTCGCCTCGACCATCGCCGCATAGCCCGAGAATTCCTGACCAAGCGTCAACGGCGTCGCGTCCTGCAGGTGAGTACGGCCGATCTTGACGATCGGGTCCCACCGCTTGGCCTGATCGGCAAGCCGGGCGTGAATGCGCTTGAGCGCGGGCAACAGGCGACGGTGGACACCAAGCGCCGCGGCAATGTGCATCGCCGTCGGAAAGCTGTCGTTCGACGACTGGCTGCGGTTGACATGGTCGTTGGGGTGGACCGGTTCCTTGCCGCCGCGCGTGCCGCCGAGGCTCTCATTGGCGCGACCGGCAATGACCTCGTTGGCGTTCATGTTCGATTGGGTGCCCGATCCCGTTTGCCAGATAACCAGCGGGAACTGGCCATCGAGGTCGCCCCGGGCGACTTCGCCAGCCGCCTGCTGGATGGCTTCGGCCAGCTGCGGGTCGAGACCGCCGATGCGCGCATTCACCCGCGCCGCGGCCTGCTTCACATAGCCCAGCGCGTGGACGATCTCGGACGGCATTCGCTCGCGTTCGCCAAACGGAAAGTTGGCGATCGACCGCTCGGTCTGCGCGCCCCAATAGCTGTCGCCGGGGACTTCGACCGGCCCGAAACTGTCGGTTTCGGTGCGCGTGTGAGTAGCCATATTGTTCTCCGTCATGCCGGGTTAGTCCCCGGCATCCGCCTGTTCGTCGACGCGGCTGTAGGGACAAGGCAGACCCCGGATCAAGTCCGTTGACGGTCAGCAGTCCGCCGTTATTTCTTCTTGGTGAAGTCAATCGAGACGACGTTCGAACCATCCTCGATCGGTTCGGTCACCGGAATATCATTTTCGGCCCGGTCGTGATCCTCATGGCCCTCGGTCGCACCATTGGGCTGGAACTTCAGGCTGAAATCGACCGCCGGATCGACGAAATCGGTCACCGCCGCGAATGGCACCAGAAGCGTCGAGGGCACGCCGCCGAATGACAGTCCGACGGTGAATCCATCGTCTTCAACCTTGAGGTCCCAGAACCGGTGCTGGATGACGATCGTCATCTCGTCCGGAAAACGATCGATCAAGTGCTTGGGGATTCGCACGCCGGCGTGGCGAGTCTTGAAGGTGATATAAAAATGGTGGCCGCCAGGCAGCCCGCCCGACTTTTCGACCTCATGCAGCACCCGGCCGACGACGTCGCGCAGCGCCTCCTGCACGATCTCGTCGTAGGGGATGAGAGACTCAGGGGTTTCGTCGGCCATCGACTTTCGTGGTAGCGAGCAAGGCCGAAGGGTCAAGCGGAGTGTGTTTCCCCATGCCGATCGATGCCAAGCAGCCGTACGACGACAGCAATATCTTCGCCCGGATCCTGCGCGGGGACCTGCCGTGCCGCAAGGTGATGGAGAGCGAGCACAGCCTGGCCTTCCACGACATCAACCCGCTGGCGCCAGTCCATGTACTGGTGATCCCCAAGGGCGCCTATGTCAGCTGGGACGATTTCAGCGTCCATGCATCGGACGCCGAAATCGCCGATTTCGTGCGGATCGCCGGGGAGGTCGCGCGCCAGCTCGGCGCCGACACCCAGGGCTACCGCCTGCTGTCCAACATCGGCAAACGCGGCGGCCAGGAAGTGCCCCACCTCCACCTTCACCTGTTCGGTGGGCAGCCGCTGGGGCCGATGCTCGCGCGATAAGCCATTGCACGGGGCCAAAAGCCCGTTAGGCTCCGACCCCGAGTTCACGACGACGCCGCCCGCACGAACGGGCGCGCGCGCCAACACTAGGGGAATGGCATGTTACTCGACCGCGTCAAATCACTCGACGCCATTCTGGCGACCGCCGAAAAGAAGGGCCTGCATCGCTCGCTCGGCGCCTTCCAGCTGACCATGCTGGGCATCGGCGCCGTGATCGGCACCGGAATTTTCGTGCTGACGTCGGAGGCCGCCCAGAAGGCCGGCCCGGGGATGATGATCAGCTTCGTCATCGCCGGCTTCGTCTGCGCGGTCGCCGCGCTTTGCTATTCCGAATTGGCGTCGATGGTCCCGGTATCGGGATCGGCCTACACTTACACCTATGCGGTGATGGGCGAATTGCTCGCCTGGATGGTCGGTTGGGCACTGATCCTCGAATATGCCGTGGGGGCCAGCGCGGTCGCGGTCGGCTGGTCGGGCTATTTCGTCGGGCTGATGAAAAGCTGGGGCGTGATCATATCTCCAGCCCTCGCCGCCGGCCCATCGAGCGGCGGCGTGATCAATCTGCCCGCCGTGGTCATCTCGCTGCTGATTACCGGCTTGCTCATCCTTGGTACGAAGGAAAGCGCGCGCTTCACCTCGGTGCTGGTGCTGGTCAAAATCCTGGCGCTGACGATCTTCATTGCGCTGACCTTGCCGGTCCTCAACGGTGCCCATTTCCACCCCTTCATCCCCAATGGCTGGGGAACCTATGGCGTAGTCGGCGCCGCGGCCTCCATCTTCTTCGCATATGTCGGCTTCGACGCGGTCTCGACCGCGGCGGAGGAAACCATCAACCCGCAGCGCAACGTCCCGATTGGACTGATCGGCAGCCTGTTGATCTGCACCGTCTTCTACCTGCTGGTTGCCGCGGGGGCGATTGGCGCGATCGGCGCCGACCCGGTGCGCAGCGCGGCCGGCGCGGTTCTCGCGCCGGGAACGGCCGAGCTGACCCAGCAGTGCCAGGCGATCGTTGCCAGCGGGGCCAGCGAGCCGCTGGTCTGCAGCCGCGAGGCGCTGGCCCATGTGCTGCGTGCGATCGGCTATCAGCGGCTGGGCGACATGATGGGCATCGCCGCCTTCATTGCCCTGCCGTCGGTCGTGCTGATGATGATGTTCGGCCAGACCCGCATCTTCTTCGTCATGGCCCGCGACGGCCTCCTCCCCGAAGTGCTCGCCAGCGTCCATCCCAAATACAAGACGCCGCACGTGGTGACCGCCTTCACCGGCATCGTCGTGACGCTAGCGGCGGCGTTCCTCCCGGTCGGCAAGCTGGCCGATTATTCGAACTCCGGGACATTGTTCGCCTTCGCCATGGTGGCCATCGCAGTATTCGTACTCCGCAAGAAGGACCCGGGCCGCCATCGGCCGTTTCGAACCCCGGCGGTTGCGATTGTCGCGCCGCTTGCGGTGATCGGCTGCGTCGGCCTGTACCTCAACCTGCCGTTCATCGCCCAGATGGTGCTGATCGTGTGGGGCGCCGTGGGGCTGGTGCTGTACTTCGGCTATTCGCGCAGCCGCAGCCATGTCGGTCGCGGTCTGATCGAAGTTCACGAACTCGACCCCGACGCGCCGCCGCAGCCGGTGCCGCCGATGCCCGGAGCGCATACCCCGGGGATCAAGGACGCCTGAAGCGATCACATTACACCAACTTTGCGAAGGGGAGGTCTCACCGCCTCCCCTTTTGCTTTTGAGCAGGCCGCGCGTGCGCTAGAGGCGCGACGATGACCGAGCCCGTTCCCCACTGGACCCCGGCCAGCTGGCGCCACCATCCGGCGCGGCAGCTGCCGGCCTATGGCGATACCGCGTTGCTGGCGGCAGTCGAAACCCGGCTCGGCGCAGCCGCGCCGGTCGTGGCCATCGATGACTGTCGAGGGCTTCGGTCGGCGATGGCACAAGTCGCCGAGGGCGCCGGGCTGCTGCTCCAGGGCGGCGACTGCGCCGAGAGTTTCGACGACCAAGTGGCGGAACGGGTTGCAGGCCTCACCGAGCTGTTCGACGCGCTGGCGAGGCACCTGGCGCCGGCGTTGGGCGGCGGATCGCCGGTCGAGGTGGCGCGGATTGCGGGCCAGTTCGCCAAGCCGCGCACGTCGGACTATGAGGAGCGCGACGGGCTGAGTCTGCCCGCCTATCGCGGCGACATCGTCAATTCGCACGGCTTCACCGCTGAGGCGCGCGCGCCCGACCCCGGCCGAATGATTCGCGCGCATATGCAGTCGGTCGGCACTGCCGCTTGCCTCGCCGCGGCACGTGGGCCGGGGCAGCCAATCTTCACCAGCCACGAATCGCTGCTGTTGCCCTACGAGGAAGCGCTCGTCCGGCGCGACGGCGAGGGGCGCTTCTGGTCGGCATCCGGGCACATGCTGTGGCTCGGCGACCGGACGCGGCAGATCGATGGCGCCCATGTCGAATTCCTCCGCGGGATCGAGAATGTTGTCGGGGTCAAATGCGGGCCTTCGCTGTCGCCCGACGAGCTCATCCGCCTGTGCGCGCGGCTCGACCCGGCCAATCGGCCAGGCAAGCTGGTGCTGATCGGGCGGTTCGGGGCGGAGCGGATCGGGGCGGCGCTGCCGCCCCTACTGCGCGCGACCCGCGCCGAGGGGCTGAAGACGGTGTGGGCGATCGATCCGATGCACGGCAACACCGCGCCGGCCGGCACGCGCAAGATCCGCCGTGTGGCCGACATTTTAACCGAGCTCGACCTGTTCGTCGCGCTGGCGCGAGACGAGGGCATTCACCCCGGCGGAGTCCATCTCGAAATGAGCGCGCTCGACGTCACCGAATGCATCGGTGGGCGCGGGCCGGGGTCGATCGACGAGCTCGAGGCCAATTGGCAGAGCACGTGCGATCCGCGGCTAAACGCCGCCCAGGCGACCGACCTCGCCGCGCATCTCGCGGCCCTGCTGGCGCCGCGCGAGGCGTTGCGGGCGTGAGACTGGTCGCGCGCGCCGGCGGGCCACTCACCGGCGAGGCGATCATCCCCGGCGACAAGAGCTGTTCGCACCGCGCACTGATCTTCGGTGCGATGGCTGCCGGCGAGACGCGCATCGAGGGACTGCTCGAAAGCGCGGACGTGATGGCCACCGCGCGAGCGGTCGTGGCGCTGGGCGCGACGGTCGAGCGGCAGACTCAGGGCGAGTGGCTGGTCGCGGGAGTCCCGTGGCGCTCACCGGCCGGGCCGATCGATTGCGGCAACAGCGGTACCGCCGCGCGCCTGCTAGCGGGCGCGATCGCCGGAATGGAAGGCGTGACCGTAACGCTCACCGGCGATGAGTCGCTGTCAGCACGGCCAATGCGGCGGGTGATCGCGCCGCTCGAACGGATGGGAGCGAGGATCGATGGTGGCGAGCGGTTGCCCCTGACTATCCACGGCCAACGCCTCGGCGGAATCGTCCATTGCAACGTACCCGCATCGGCCCAGGTCAAGTCGGCGATCCTCCTTGCCGGGCTGGGTACAAGCGCCCCGGTCGAAATTGTCGAGCCGGTGCCGAGCCGCGACCATAGCGAGATCATGCTGCGCCAATTCGGCTGCGCGGTCGGAATCGAGCAAGGCGCCGAGGGGCTCACGGTGGTGCTGGGCACAGCGCGGACGCTGACGGCAACGCGTCTTGCCATTGGCGGCGATCCGTCCTCGGCGGCCTTCCCGCTGATCGCCGCCGCGATCATTCCCGGCTCCTCGATCGTCGTGCGCGGCATCAACGTCAATCCGCTGCGGACCGGACTGTACGAGACACTCGAAGCGATGGGGGCGGACTTCGTTCTGGATCATGAGCGGCTTCAGTCAGGCGAGCCGATCGCGGACATGCACGTTGCTCATGCCCCGCTGCGGCCGTGCCATGTCCGTGCCGACTCAATCCCGGCGATGGTCGACGAAATTCCGGCGCTGGCAATGGCCTGCGCGCTGGCCGACGGGGAGAGCGTGATCGAAGGATTATCCGAACTGAAGGTTAAGGAAAGCGACCGGCTGGGCGCGATCGTCGCCGGGCTGGCGGCGTGCGGGGTGGTCGCCATCGTCGAGGGCGACGCGCTGCACATCTTCGGCCGCGGCGCGGTACGCGGCGGCGGCAGGATCGTGACCCACGGTGACCACCGCATCGCCATGGCCTTCCTCACGCTGGGGCTGGCAGCCCAACAGCCGGTCGACGTCGACCAGGCGGGGATGATCGCGACCAGCTTTCCGGGCTATGCCGAAGCCATGCGGTCAATCGGGGCCCGAATCGAGGAGGCAGGATGAGCATCAACAGTTTCGGGCACCTGTTTCGCCTGACGACGTGGGGCG
>JBDSMA010000143.1:0-4283 GCA_039916085.1 Sphingomicrobium sp. | reverse complement strand
CGCTGTTTCCGATGCTCATTCCGGTCGCGGTGCTCGCCGCGGTCGTCCGCCGCCCATCGGAACGGCCCTATCTGCTAATCGCCGCGCTTGTGCTTGGTACGCTGCTCGGCATCCTGCTCGGCTTTCTCCAGCTGCGCAGCGGTGGCGAGGCCTGGTACCTGTACCAGTTCAGCGCGTTCGGCCAAGCGCCAGGCTTCTTCGCCAATTCGAACCACATGGGCAGTCTGTTGCTGGTCAACATTCCGTTCCTCGCGGCGCTTACATCCGACCTGTTCGACAGCCGCAAGGATGTGAGCCAGCGCGGGCTGGTCCTCGGCGCCGCGGCCGGGCTGGCGGTGGTGCTGGTGATCGCGGTCGTCCTCAATCATTCGCTCGCTGTGCTCCTGCTCGGTGGCCCGGTCTTGCTGCTGTCGCTGGCGATTCCGTCGTGGCGGCGGCCCGGCGTTCGAAAGACACTCGCAATGGTCGCGGTCGTCGCGCTGGCCATCGCGGTCGCGCTCGGGGCAGCCCAGGGCAAGTTCGCCGCCGCCAGTCAGGATTCGTCGATCCAGACCCGCTCGGCGATCTGGGCAACGTCGCTCGACGCGGTCGGCGAGCTTCGCTTGACGGGCAGCGGCCTCGGCACGTTCGAGCGCATCCAGCGCCATTTTGAAGATCCCGAAACGGTCGACACGACGTATGTGAACCACGCGCATAACGACTATCTCGAAGTCGCGGTCGAGCTTGGTTTGCCGGGCCTGATCCTCATTGCTTTGTTCCTGCTGTGGTGGGCACGGCGGACGGCGGCGGCATGGCGCCCCGCTGAGGGCAATGTCTATGCCCGCGCAGCGTCGATCGCCTCCGCCGCGCTGCTGGTTCATTCACTGGTCGACTTCCCGCTGCGCACGGCGGCAATCTCGGCAGTGTTCGCGATGAGCCTCGGCCTGCTGTGCGTCCGCTTGGCGCCCGCGGTCAGCGACAAGCGCAAGCCGCTCTGGAGCCCGCGCCACGTAACGCTCGGCTGAGCGGCGTTCAACGGCGCTCGACGCGGATGGACCGGCTGGCTAGGGCAGGGGGGTGATGCACTACGCCCTCCGCCTGCGGCTCGACGCCGCCGCGCTCGTTTCGAACTGGCGCTGGCTGCAGCGCGCCGCCGCCACAACCGCCGGTGCCGCGGTCAAGGCCGATGGCTATGGTCTTGGCGCGCGCGACGTGACGCACCTGTTGGGCGAAGCGGGGTGCCGCGATTTCTTCGTCTCGACCTGGGCCGAGGCCGAGGCGCTCGAACCATTGCCCCACGGGACGAGCGTGAGCGTGCTTCATGGCGTCGGGCCCGCCGATCTGACGGCGGCGCTCGCGAGCAATGCGCGGCCGGTCCTCAATACCCCGCATCAGGTCGCGCGGTGGAAGGAAGCGGCCCCCGGCCGGCCGTGCGACGTGATGGTCGATACCGGCATGAACCGGCTCGGCCTTCGCACCGACGAACTGCCTGTTCTCGACGGCCTGGTGATCGACACGCTGATGAGCCATCTCGCCTGCGCGGACCAGGACAGCGCCATGAACGCGGCCCAGCTCCAGCGTTTCCGCGATGTCGTGCGAGCGATCCCGGCCCGACGCGTCAGCCTTGCCAACTCGGCCGGCATCTGCCTCGGGCGGGATTATGGCTTCGATCTCGTTCGCCCCGGCCTGGCGCTTTATGGCGGCGTGCCGCGCGTCGAAGCCTCAGGCCATATCGCTCAGGTCGCCTTCCCCGAGGCCGAAGTGGTCCAGCGACGCACCATCCGCACCGGCGAAAGCGTTGGTTATGGCGCCACCTGGACGGCGGTAACCGACACCGAAGCGGCAATCGTCAACCTCGGCTATGCCGATGGTTATCTGCGTTGCTTCGCGGGCAAGGGCGGGGCGCGCACCGGGAATACCGCATTGCCGCTGATTGGACGAGTGTCGATGGACCTCGTCGCGCTCGACTGCACGGCGGCGCCGGACCTTGCCGAGGGCGATTGGGTGACGATGGACTATGCCCTGCCTGAGGCCGCCGCAGCCAGCGGCCTGTCGCAATATGAGCTGCTGACCGGCCTCAGCCAGCGGCTGGAGCGGCGCTGGCTTTAGGGGGCGGGGTTTTCGGCTTGTAGGCGCACAGGTCCGCCACCGGGCAGCGCCAGCACTCCGGGGTCCGGGCCTTGCAGACATAGCGGCCGTGAAGGATCAGCCAGTGATGCGCATGGGCCAGGAAGGTCGCCGGCGTAACTTTTTCCAGCTTCAGCTCGACGTCCAGCGGAGTCTTGCCTTTGGCCAGGCCGGTGCGATTGGCGACGCGGAAGATGTGCGTGTCGACGGCGATCGTCGGCTGGCCGAAGGCAACGTTCAGCACGACATTGGCGGTCTTGCGCCCGACGCCAGGCAGGGCCTCGAGCAGCGCGCGCTCGGCGGGCACCTCGCCGCCGTGGCGCTCGACCAGCGCCCGGGCGGCGGCGATGACGTTCCTGGCCTTGGTGTTGAACAGGCCGATGGTCTTGATCTGATCCCGCAGCGCTTCCTCGCCGAGGTCGATCATCTGCCGCGGCGTGGTGACCTTGGCGAACAGCGCGCGCGTTGCCTTGTTGACGCTGACATCGGTCGCCTGCGCGGACAGCGCGACGGCAACCAGCAGCGTATATGGATTGACGTACAGAAGTTCGGTCTCGGGCGACGGGTCGGCCTCGGCCAGCCGCCGATAGAATTCGAACACAGCGTCCTTTTTCATGCCGACCCGATAACGTCCCGCATCGAATAAATGCCTGCGGGCTTGCCGACTAGGAAACGAGCCGCGGCCAGCGCGCCCAAAGCGAAGATCGCGCGGCTTTCGGCGCGGTGGGACAGGATTATGCGCTCGCCGGGGCCAAGGAACAGCACGTCATGGTCGCCGGCGACCGTCCCGCCGCGCAGGCTGGCATAGCCGATTGCACCGACTGCGCGCACGAGGCCCGTGCCGTCGCGGCCCCGTTCTTCTGCGCCTTTGCCGCCGCGCCCGCGTCTCGCGGCCTCGCCCAACATCAAGGCGGTGCCCGACGGCGCGTCAGCCTTGTTGCTATGGTGGGTCTCGACGATCTCAATGTCCCACGCGTCGGGTCCGAGCAATTTCGCGGCGCGCTCGACGAGGTCGGACAACAGCGCCACGCCCAAGGATGTGTTGGCGGCACGCAGCACGGGGGTCGTCCTGGCCGCCTCGGCGAGCATCGCCTCATGCTCCGGCCCAAGCCCGGTCGTACCGACAAGGATCGGGACCCCGGCCGAGACGGCCCGGTCGAGGTTCTTGCCGAGCGCATCTGGTGCCGAAAAATCGACCAACACGTCGCCGTGATCGTCGGCGAGGGCGAATCCGCCGTCGGCTGCGACGGCATCACCAATGGCCCGGCTCATGCGGCCATTGGGCGCGGTCAGGGTCAGGCGAAGCGGCTGCTGGTCGGTGCGCATGGCGTAGTGATGGCGCAGCCCCGGTGCGCGCGCAACCGTGCGCACACCGGGGCCGTACCGGTCAGCGCTTACTGAGTTCGCGGCACAGCGCGGTACCCATCCGCTTGCGCATCTTCATTATCGGCCTGAGTCTTACGCTGGTCCATGATGGCATTGCGCGGTTTCAGCGGCGGCTTCAGTCAGCAAAGAAGCGGGCGGCGATGTCCTTGGCCAGCCTGGCCGGGCGCTTCGACACCGAATCCAGACAGCACCAGCTACTGCGGATTTCGGCGACGACCTCCTCCCCGCGCTTGATCACGGTGGTGAAGAAGGCCTTGGCGCCCTCGACCTTGTCGGCGATCACATCGGCGACGACGATATCGTCGAGGAAGGCCGGGCGCCGGTACTGAATGTCATGGCTCAGGGCGACCCACAGGTGGCGCGCGACGGCTTCGGGCGGGGCGAGGCTCTCCCAATAACGCACCACCGCGTCCTGCACCCATTTGAGATAGACGCTATTATTGACGTGACCCATATGGTCGATGTCGGCGGGAAGAATGCCGATCGGATGATGATAGGTCACGGCGGTCATGGCTTGTCGCTGGACCTCACTGACATTTTTGTCAATAGTGATCCGTGTTCGGCCTTTGGTTCCGCAAATGTCCGCGCTAGCAGATGCCGATGAGCACAATGCGGAACATCGTTATCCTGACCGGCGCGGGGATCAGCGCGGAGAGCGGATTGCGCACCTTTCGCGCCGCCGACGGGCTGTGGGAGGATCATCGCATCGAGGATGTCGCGACGCCGGAAGCGTTCGCGCGCGATCCCGCGCTGGTCCATCGCTTCTATGACGCGCGGCGGGCCAATCTGGC
>JBDSMA010000142.1:0-1536 GCA_039916085.1 Sphingomicrobium sp. | reverse complement strand
GCAGACCTTGTTGACGGTGGTCGCCTGGACCGATTTGGGCAGCCCCGCCTTGATCGCCGCCTGGCGCGCCGGCGCCTGGCCGAGGCCGGCGGGGAGGACGCAGCCCATGTAGATGCGGTCGATGTCGGCGGCATCGACCCCGGCGCGCTCGACCGCCGCCTTGACCGCGGTCGCGCCCAAGTGGGTCGCGCTGGCCTCGGCCAAGCTACCCTGCATCGAGCCCATCGGCGTGCGGGCGGTCGACAGGATGACGATTGGGTCGTTGGCCATGGTGTTCAAGCTCCTAGATTCGTCATTGCGAGGAGCCGAAGGCGACGCGGCAATCGATGGATTGCTTTGCTTCGCTCGCAATGACGATGGTTGTTGCAGGTGCACATAGGCTTGAGGGCCGCCTTGTCCAAGCCTTCGCCGCTCTGCTAGTCGCGCGGCACAGGAGACGGACATGGATATGGGGCTCGACTTCAATCTCGGCGAGATGGCGGACACGATCCGCGACACGGTGCAGCGCTTCGCCGCCGACAAGATCGCGCCGATCGCCGCCGAGATCGACGATCAGGACCGCTTCCCGATCGAGCTGTGGCCGCAGATGGGGGCGCTCGGGCTGCACGGCATCACGGTAGAGGAGGAATATGGCGGGCTAGGCCTCGGCTATCTCGAGCATGTCATCGCTCAGGAGGAGGTGGCACGGGCCTCGGCCTCGGTCGGTTTGAGTTACGGCGCCCACTCCAACCTGTGCGTCAACCAGATCCGCCGCTGGGCCAGTGTCGAGCAAAAGAAGAAGTATCTGCCCAAGCTGATTTCGGGGGAGCATGTCGGCGCGCTGGCGATGAGCGAGGCGGGGGCCGGATCCGACGTCGTGTCGATGAAATTGAAGGCGGAGAAGTCGGGCAACGGCTTCAAGCTCAACGGCACCAAATTCTGGATCACCAACGGCGAATATGCCGACACTCTCGTGGTCTACGCCAAGACCGGCGACGGCAGCCGAGGCATCACCACCTTCCTCATCGAAAAGGGCATGGATGGTTTCTCGATCGGGCAGAAGGTCGACAAGTGCGGGATGCGTGGCAGCCCGACGTCGGAGCTGGTGTTCGACGACTGCTTCGTGCCGGCGGAGAATGTCATGGGGCCCGAGAATGGCGGGGTCGGGGTGCTGATGAGCGGCCTCGATTACGAGCGCACCGTGCTCGCCGGAATCCAGCTCGGCATCATGCAGGCGTGCCTCGACGTCGTCGTGCCATTCGTCCGCGAGCGCAAGCAGTTCGGCCAGCCGATCGGCAGCTTCCAGCTGATCCAGGCCAAAGTCGCCGACATGTATGTCGCGCTCAATTCCGCCCGTGCCTACGTCTACGCGGTCGCCAAGAGCTGCGATTCTGGAAAGGCGACCCGGTTCGACGCCGCCGGCGCGATCCTGCTGGCGAGCGAAAGCGCGTTCAAGGTCGCGGGCGAAGCGGTCCAGGCATTGGGCGGGGCGGGCTACACCAAGGACTGGCCGGTCGAACGCTTCATGCGCGACGCCAAATTGCTCGACATCGGCGC
>JBDSMA010000141.1:0-4517 GCA_039916085.1 Sphingomicrobium sp. | reverse complement strand
ACCGCGCGAAGCTCGGCGAGCATGTCGTCGAGGCTGAGGATGCGCCCGAACACCTCGATCGAGCGGGCGATCGAGTCGGCCCGGCCCTGCGGCGTTTCGAGCGACATCAGCAGGCCGGCCTCGACCTGGGCGCGAGCCCGCGACAGCTCGGCGTCGGAAAGGTCTCCAGCGGCGCGCTCGACGGTATCGCGGGCCAGGGCCAGCGCTTCGGCCGAGCGGCCCTTGTCGGTCGACAGATTGACCCCGAACAGGCCGGTATCCGCAAACCCCTGGGTCCAGGCGTAGATCGAGTAGGCCAGTCCGCGCTCCTCGCGCAGTTCCTGGAACAGCCGCGACGACATGCCGCCGCCGACCGCCTGGGCGAACAGCGACAGCGCCGGGGCGGCGGGGTCCGCGGCCGCAAGGCCGGGATAAGCGAAGGCGAGATGGGCCTGTTCCGACGCGCGCCGATCGGGTCGCTCCCCGCCCTCGAACTTTGCCGGAGCGAGCGGCGGGGCGGCGCCGGCCTCAAGGTCGCCGAACAACGCCTCGGCGAGGTGGAGGACATGGCTGGGATCGACCTTGCCGGCGGCGGCGATGACCAGCCGACCGGGGCGGTACTGATCGGCCAGCCACGCCGCGCAGTCGCTGCGGGCGATGGCGCGGATCGACGGTTCGCGGCCGAGCACCGGGCGGGCCAGCGGCTGGGCGCCGAACGCGGCTTCGAACAACCGGTCGTGGATCAGGTCGTCGGGGGTGTCGAGGCATTCGCCAAGTTCCGACAGGATGACTAATTTCTCGCGCTCAAGCTCGGCCGCGTCGAGCCCGGGCGCGCGGACGAGGTCGGCGATGAGGTTGAGCGCGAGGCCGACGTCGGGACCCAGCGTGCGGGCGTGAAACACCGTCTGGTCGCGCGCGGTCCACGCGTTGAGCGTGCCCCCGACATCCTCGATCGCCTCGGCGATGGCGCGCGCGTCGCGGCCACCGGCGCCCTTGAACACCATATGTTCGACCAGGTGCGCGAGGCCGCCCAGATGATCGGCCTCCGAGCGCGATCCGACCGCGGCGTAGAGGCCGATCGAAGCCGACTGGGCGCCGGACATCGGATCGACCGCGACCGTCACGCCATTGGACAGGCGGGTCAGTTCGGCAGTCACGGTTTGGGCTCGCTGAACCGCTTCCTTAACGCGATGAAGTAGATGACGAGCGCGATAAAGGCGAAGATGAACCATTGCGCGGCATAAGCGCGGTGGTTGTTGGGGATGTTGTCGAGCGACGGCGGGGCGCTCGCTTCGAGTCCACCAAGGCCGCGGTCCGAGACAAGACGCATGCGGTTGCGCTGGTCGGGGCCGATGAAACCGCTGACCGGCCCGCCGCGCCAGTCGGCCTTGGCGTTGGGATCCATCGACCAGCCGGCGACGACTACCATGCCCGGCCCCTCGGCGCCGGTGCTGCAATCGGCGAGATGGGCGTAGCCGCTTTCCCCGGCGCGGTTCTCGCCCGAGACGGCGCGCCAGCCGACCACCTGCAGGCAATTGCCCGAGGCCCGGCGGTAGAGCGGCAAATCGCCCTTCAACGGGGCGGTCGGAAAGGCGATCGGCGGCAAGCCCTGCGCCGCTTTGTAGGTCGCCAGCAGGCCTTCCTTCCAGTGCGCGCGGCTGATTTGCCACAGGCCAAGCCAGATCATCGCCGCGACAGCAACGGCAACCAGCAGCGTGGCGAGGAGCGGCAGGCGGCGGATCATGGCGTAATCCGTCCTTCACGGGCACGATGCTTATATTCCTGGAAGATCAGCGCCGCCTTGCCGACGCGCAGGCCGAGCAAGGTCATGCTTATGCCGATCGGGATCCACACCAGATGAACCCACCAGTGCGGCTGCCAGGCGGCATCGACCACCAGCGCGGCGACGGTGAGAACAGCGCCGATGATCAGGATGAGGAACACCGCCGGCCCGTCGCCGACGTTGAAGGCAGCGAAGTCGAGCCCGCAGGCGCTGCACGTCGGGGCGAAGCGGGCGGCGCCAGCGAACAGCGTGCGCTGGCCGCAGCGCGGGCACCGGCCCTGGAAGCTTGCCGCCGCCAGCGACGGGGCGGCGCCGACGGCCGGCGCCTGATCAGTCAACCGCCGTGAACCGGTGCGCCCCAGCCGCCCCAGACGTAGATCGAGACGAACAGGAACAGCCACACGACATCGACGAAGTGCCAGTACCAGGCCGCCGCCTCGAACCCGAAATGCTGGCGCGGGGTGAAGTCGCCTCGGCGCGCGCGCAGATAGCAGATGGTGAGGAAGATGGTGCCGACGAGGACGTGGAAACCGTGGAAGCCGGTGGCCATGAAGAAGGTCGAACCATAGATATTGCCGCCATTGGCAAGCTTGAAGGCGAACGGCGCGTGGGCATATTCCCACGCCTGGATCGACGAGAAGAGGATGCCGAGCGCGATCGTCGCGAGCAGGCCCTTCTTGAGCCCGTTGCGATCGCCGTGGATCAACGCATGATGGGCCCAGGTGACGGTCGTGCCCGAACACAACAGGATCAGCGTGTTCAATAAAGGGAAGCCGAACGGGTCGAGCACTTCGATGCCCTTGGGCGGCCACTGTCCGCCGACCGCCGCCATCCCCGAAGGGAATAGAGCGGACGAGAAAAACGCCCAGAACCAGGCGACGAAGAACATCACTTCGGAGGCGATGAACAGGATCATGCCATAGCGCAGGTGGAGCGAGACGACCGGCGTATGATCCCCGGCGTCGGCTTCGCGAATGGTGTTCGACCACCAATTGGCCATCGTCACCAGCACCATGAAGAAGCCCGCAAAGCCGACGAACTTGCCGTACGGATTATCGTGCATCCACATCACCAACCCGCCGAACAGGCCGAAGGCGGAGAAGGCGCCGATGATCGGCCAGGGATCGGGCGGGAGGATGTGATAATCGTGGTTCTTGGTCGCGGCCATGAGTTCTCGTTCCTGGTAATCCGGTAGCGGCTCTAGCCGCCGCGGACGGGAGTTTCCACCGGATAAAATGTGTAGCTCAAGGTTATTTCGTCGATGTCGCGCGCCGCCGGATCGTTGCGGATTTTCGGATCGACGAAGAACACCACTGGCATGCGGACATGCTGGCCCGGTTTCAGCGTCTGCTCCGAAAAGCAGAAGCAAGCGATTTTCGAGAAATATGGTCCGACCTGTTCGGGGGTGACGTTGAACACCGCCTGGCCGGTGGTCGTCCGGGCGGTGAGGTTGGTGGCGTCATAATAGATGGTCGTGCGCGCGCCCGGAAGGATGCGAACCGTTTCCTGCTCGGGCACGAACTTCCACGGCAGCGCGGCGGCGACATTCGAATCGAACCGCACCCCAATCGAGCCGCTGGCGACCGCGCCGGGTGCGGCGGCGGCGCGCTGCGTCGTGCCGTCGAACCCGGTCAGCTGACAGAAAGCGCGGTACAGTGGCACCGAGGCGAAGGCGAGGCCGAGCATGGCCAGCGCGAACAAGGCCGCGCGAGTCGCCACTTTCGAGTTGTTGGTTGCGACGCTGCTCATCGGTTGATGGTCATCTTGGCGATGCTGACGGCGAACATCAGCACGACGAACAGGCCAAGCAGGATGGCCATGGTCCGCGCGCGGTCGCGCTGGCGGCGGCGGATTTCATCATCGGTAACGGGATCGGGCACGGGATCGGTCATGGCAGCAGCCTGGCATCGAGGACGAGCGCGCCGAACAGCGCGAACAGATAGACGATCGAATAAGCGAACAGCCGCTTTTCGGGCCGCATCGCCTTCGGATCGGTGGCGCGGTTGGCCAGCATTGCCGCCGCGAAAACAACGAACACGGCATTGAGAATCACAGAAACCCCGCCATAGATCCAGCCGGTCAGGCCGAGCGGCCACGGGGCGATGGCCACGGCGGCCAACGGCAAAGTGTAGAGAAAGGCCTGGCGGCGGGTCGCGGTCAGCCCGGCCACGACCGGCAGCATCGGCACCCCGGCGGCGGCATAGTCCGACTTGACGAACAGCGACAGCGCCCAGAAATGCGGGGGGGTCCACAGGAAGATGATCGCGAACAGCAATAGCGGGAGCAAGGTCACGTTGCCGGTCGCCGCGACCCAGCCGATCAGCGGCGGGAACGCCCCGGCGGCGCCGCCGATGACGATGTTCTGCGCAGTCCGGCGCTTGAGCCAGACGGTGTAGACCAGGACGTAGAACAAGATCGACACGGCGAGGATCGCTGCGGCCAGAAGGTTGGCGGCAAGGTCCATCAGCAGGACCGAAAAGACGGCGAGGCCGACGCCGAAGTGGAGCGCGGAAGCCGGCTCCATCCGCCCGGAGGGAAGGGGGCGGCCGGCGGTGCGCTTCATCTGGGCATCGAGATCGGCCTCATACCATTGGTTGAGCGCCCCGGCCGCGCCCGCGCCGAGCGCGATGCACAGGACGGCGGTGAAGCCGAGCACCGGATTGACCGGCACCGGCGCCGCGAGGAGCCCGCACAGGCCGGTAAATACGACGAGGCTCATGACGCGCGGCTTGGTCAGCGCGAACAGGTCGCGCGA
>JBDSMA010000140.1:0-1930 GCA_039916085.1 Sphingomicrobium sp. | reverse complement strand
AGCGCGAGGCGCTGCTCAAGATCATGACCGGCGAGGACACCGATCCCTTCGCGACGATGTTCGCGGTTTTCGCCTCGACCCTGGAGACGATGCACGCGCCGATCTTCGCGCCGATCGCATTCGAAATCGATGTCGAGGGCCGACGGGGCAAATTGTCGATTCCCGGACATGTCGAAATGAACGGCGAACCGATCAAGAGCCCTGTCGACGGCTCGGAAGTCCGGGCGCGGATTCACCTCCCGGACGGGTTCGAATATGTCTATGCCGACATCGGCAGCGCCTCGAGCAAGAGCCAGGGCTTGCTCCCGATCGAGAATAGCAACAGCTACGGACAGTTCGCTCACCTCCACCTCAACAGTCATGGGGTCGTCCACGCCTGAGGCGGCGTCCGTGACCGCGGCCGAGAGGCTGGCGCTACGCCAGCGGGCGCTGACGCTCGCCGGGCTGGCGCTGCTGGTCGTGCTGGCGTGGGGCTGGCTGATTGCCGGGGCGGGAATGGCAATGTCGGCGCCGATGGCGGGCACGCAAAGCGATCGCGGCCTGCTCGCCGTGACGATGTGGGCGGTCATGATGGTGGCGATGATGCTGCCCAGCGCGGCGCCGATGATCCTGCTGTTCGGACGCGCCAGCCGCCACCGGCGCGAGCCGTCGTACATCCCCCCGACCGCCGCATTCGTGGTCGGCTATCTCATGTGTTGGGGCGGGTTTTCGGTGATGGCGGCGCTGTCCCAGCTCGCGCTGATCGACCGGGCCATGGCTGACCCGATGATGCTGTCACTGCACAAGCGCGGCGCGGTCGCGGCGGTGCTCGCCGTGGCTGGTCTGTATCAGCTGTCGCCGTTCAAGGACCGCTGCCTCAGCCAATGCCGCGCGCCGGCGCAATTCCTCGCCCGCCATTACCGTCCCGGCGCGGCCGGAGCACTCCGGCTCGGGCTGATCCACGGCGCATATTGCGTCGGCTGCTGCTGGCTGCTGATGGCGCTGCTGTTCGTCGGCGGAGTCATGAACCTGGCATGGGTTGCCGCGCTGACCCTGCTTGTCGCCGCCGAGAAGATGTTCGGCCGATGGGTGGCGCGGCTCAGCGGCGCGCTGCTGGTGCTTGCCGGATTGGCGCTCCTGCTGCGCTAGCCCCGGTCAGCCGATTTACCGAGCACCAAGCCGCCGGATAATCCGGGTCCAAAGCGGAATCGTCGCAAGCGCGATCGGGCTTAGCGGTGCGGACACGAAGACACAGGCGAATGCGGTAAGGCTGCCAGCGACCACCGCCAAGCTGCGCGAGCGCATCGCCAAATGATCGTCGGCGGTTCCCTTGCCCGATAGGCTGGTTGCGATCGAAACAAGGTGCAAGCTCAGCAGCCCGGTCACCGCAAGGAACAGCAGGTAGATCGCGGTGGGAACTGGTTGCCCGCTATTCTGGCTCAATAGCGCGGTGACGAACGGCATGAAGGCGATGGCCATCAACAGCAGCATGTTAGGCCACATCAGACGTTGCGAAAATTGCTTTACGCCAGCAAGCGCCGAATGATGCCCCATCCAAAATCGTCCGATGACCAGAAAGCTAAGCATGAAACCGAACAGCGACGGCCACAGCGTAAGCAGCTGATTAATGTCCGGCACCGTGCCTCTGTTACCGAGATGTGGGACGTGGATCTCGATCACCAGCAGGGTGATTGCAATGGCAAACACCGCGTCAGAAAAGAAGATCAAGCGTTCAAGCTTATGATCCATTGCCCTGGTCCCGCTTCCGCTCAAGCCCCGATTATCTCGCGCCCGATCAGCATCCGCCGAATCTCGTTGGTCCCCGCGCCGATGTCGAGCAATTTGGCGTCGCGCATGAAGCGTTCGACCGGCCAGTCCTTGGTGTAGCCCGCCCCGCCCAATGCCTGGACCGCTTCGCCCGCGACCTTGAACGCGCTTTCGCTCGCCAGCA
>JBDSMA010000139.1:0-5414 GCA_039916085.1 Sphingomicrobium sp. | reverse complement strand
CGCCGCGCTCGAGCAGCATCGCCTGGGCGAAAGCAGCGGCGGTCAGCGCGGCCACGGTCGCCCCCCACCCGCCGCCGTGGCGGGCGGTGAACCAGCCAAGCGCGAGAAGGGCGAGACCGGCGGCAGGCCACAGCGCTTTCATGGACCACATCCCCGGGCTCAGCGGGCGCAGACGAAGCAGGCCGATGCGGCGGGCAACAAGGTCAAGCGGCAATGCGACGACCAGCATCGCCAGCGCCGGGCCGAGCCAACCGCGTGTGAAGGAAAAGGCGGCTCCGACGGTCAGCGCAAGCGCGCCATGGACTAGCCAAGCGGGCGCGACCGGGCTGTCCATCAGCCGCTCGGTCGCGACTTCCTCGACAATTGGCAACAGGTAGCGCGCGACCCAGTCGTCGCGCGCGCCGCGCGAGGCGAGCAGCATTCGCCGCTCGAACCCGGCCAGCGCCTCCTCGTCCTCAGCCAGCAGCGGACCGGCGCCCTCCCCGCTGGCCGCCGGGCGAAGCGCAATGCCCGACTGGATGGCGCGGCGCAGCAGGGTCGATTGCAGATCCCAATCGCCGAGCATCGCGGCGGTGGCGCCAAGCTGACTCGCCTCGATCCGGGCGACGCCGGCCCAGCGGTGAGTCGAATCGATCCGCTCGAACCCGGCATGAGCTTCGTCGTCGGGCACGGTGAGGATCACCGGAGTTTCGTCCTCGGCCAGCGCGGCGACGTCTGTCATGTCGGCGGCGACGCCGTCGGCGAGGAGCAATACGTCGCTGCCCGCCTCGAACCGGCTGGCGGCCTCGACCCCGTCGCTTACCGCGACGACCGCGATGCCCTCGCCGCGCAACCGCTCGAATACCGCGTTGAGCGCTGGGGGCACGCGCTCGACCAGCACCACGATCGGCACCGCCCCGGCGGCGGCAAGGCAGCGCGCCTGATAGTCGAGCAGGGTGCGCCCGGCGAGCGGGAGCAAGGCGCGAAGCCCGCCCGCGTCATCTTCCTGATAGGCGCCGATCAGCGCTCCAAGCGCCATGCCGTTTCCCGTCCCCTCCGCCCGCAAAGCCATGCAGCCCACCGCCATAGGGCAGCGGCGGCGTGTTATTCCACCCCCGCCCGCCCATTTCGCTTTGATCGGCGGGTAAAGTTGGTAAACTCCCCGGTCATGACCGCTACCCCCTATCGCGCCGGGGCCGACCCCGCACCGCCGGTCCACGAGGACCCGACCCCGTTCGTCGAGCATGAGGCGCTGACCGGAGACGCGGGATTCGATCCGGGCGAGTGGCACGAAGCGCAGGAAGAACAGGCGCGCAGCGGCGGGCGGATCGTGCTTGGCAGCGCCCTCATTCTGTTTGCCGCGCTGTGGCTCGGCTATTCGGCCTGGTCGGCCGGCCGCATGCTTGCCGGGCAGCCGCTGTCCAGCCCGGCGGTGGCGCAATGGGTGGCGATTGCCACCGGGCCGCTCGCTTTGATGGGGCTGGTATGGCTGATGTTCGGGCGCACCCGGCGCAAGGAAGCCGAGCGTTTCACCCGCTCGGTCATCGCGATGCGGACCGAGGCGCGCGCGCTGCAGGACGTGCTGGCGGCGCTGTCAGGGCACATCGAACATAATCATGACGCGCTGGGGCGGATGGCGGGCGAACTGATGGGACTGGGCGACCAGGCCGCGATCAGGCTTGGAGCAGTGACATCGGAGCTTGGCGCCGGCGCTGCCGCGCTTCAGCAGCATGGCGCCGCACTCGATCGCGCCGCCGAAGCCGCGCGGGTCGATATCGGCATATTGTTGGCCGACCTGCCGCTGGCCGAGCGATCTGCCGAGCGCATGCGCGAATCGCTCCAAAACGCGGGCCGAAGCGCGACCGATCAGGCGCGCGTCTTCGAAACCCAGGTGAAGGCGCTGACCGAGCGCGCGACGGAGGCGGACGCGACGGTTCATGACGCCGCCCAGCGGCTGATCGCTCATCTCACCCATATCGAGAGCGCCGGGGCAGCCGCCACCGCGCGGCTTGGCGAGACCGGCGAATCGACCAGCGCGGCGGTTGACGCTCTGCTGATCCGCGCGTCGGAGGCACTGGAGCAGATCCGCGGCGGAATCGACGCGCAAGCGTCGGCAGTGGCCGCCCTGCTCGACCAGTCGAGCGCGGGCATCGATCGCGCCGGAATCGAAGCCAGCGAAGCGCTCGCCGTGCGGCTCGACGGAGCGGGGCAATCGCTCGATTCGTTCGCGGCGCGCGTCGCCGAGCAGGAAGCCGCGTCGCAACGGCTGGTTGCCGGCCTCGGCGACGGCCTTGCCGCGCTCGACCAGCGTTTCGGCGAACTGGCGCAGGGCGGCGAGCAGCGCGCGGAGCGTGTCACCGAATTGCTGTCGCGGATCCGCGGCGAACTGGACGCGCTGGGAAGCGATACCGGCGCCCACGACCAGGCGATCCTCGCGCTGGCCGACCGCACCCAGGCGCTGCGCGAAGGCATGGCATTGCTGAGCGAGGCGATCCAGACCGAATTGTCAGGCGCACTCGACACAGCCGAGGCAGGCGCAACCCGCCTGCTGGCGACCAGCAGCGAGGCGCATCCGCTGATCCTTGGCGCACGTGACGCGGCGGTCGAGGCGAGCGACCGGCTGGCATCCGGCACCAGCGGGCTTGACGCGCTTCACCAGCGGGTGGGCGTCGTGCTGGCCGAAATCGACGCGGGTGTCGGAGGAGCCGAACAGCGATTAGCCGAGCTGGGCGGAGCGATCGGCCGCGCCAGCGACGACGCGGCGCGCCTGTCGAACGAAACTGGCCCGGCGCTGGTCGAGGCGCTCGTCCAGGTGCGCGAAGCGGCACAGCACGCCGCGGCCCGGGCGCGCGAGGCGATCGCCCAGGCGATCCCCGAAAGCGCCGGTGCGCTTGGCGAGGCGGCGCGCGCGGCGCTTGAGAAGGCGGTGCGCGAGGCGGTCGAGGGGCGGCTGGCCGAGGTCGATCGGCTGGCCGGCGTGGCGGTAACCAGCGCGCGGGCGGCGTCCGAGCAGCTGACCGCGCAGATGCTGTCGATCGGCCAGAGCGCGGCGGCGCTCGACGCGCATATCGCCAAAAGCCGCGAAGCGGCGCGGGGCGACGATGGCGAAGCGTTCGCGCGACGCGTTTCATTGCTGATGGATTCGATGCACTCGGCGTCAATCGACGTGCAGAAAATCCTCAGCGACGAAGTCGACGAGAAAGCGTGGAATGCCTATCTCAAGGGCAATCGCGGGGTGTTCACCCGCCGCGCCGTGCGGCTGATCGGCGGCAGCGAAAGCCGCGCGCTCCAGGCGCATTACGACAGCGATCCGGAATTCGGCGAATCGGTCAACCGCTACGTCGCCGATTTCGAGGCAATGCTTCGCCGCGTGCTGAGCGAACGCGAGGGCGGGATGATCGCGGTGACCCTGATGTCGAGCGATATGGGCAAGCTTTATGCCGCGCTGGCCCAGGCGATCGAGCGGCGGCGCTAGGCCGCGTTGGCCGGCGGGTTGTAGAAGTCCAGCGCGTCGATGCTGACCCAGCCGTAGGTCCAGTTCGCGTAATAAAGCGCGAACAGGAAAAAGCCGATTACTGCGGATTTCACGAGGTGGCGCTTGAGGTCGAAGCGGTGGGGCGCGCTGTCGGCCTGGCCGGGGATTTTTTCTTCGCCCATTTCTTCGCTCGTGCGGACGCCGAACGGCAGCAGCGCGAAGGCGGTGAAGCTGTAGAACAGGAAATAGATGGCGACGATCGAGCCGATATTCACGGCGCGCGCGCCTCGACCATCATGACCTCGACGATCGGCTTCTTGCCGGTCCACAGCGTGGCGCAGCGACGGACCGCGAGTCGCACCGCTTCGCGCGCCTTGTCCGGGTCGCTGCCGGGCGAATAGGCTTTCGCCGCGGCATCGGCGGCGTCGGCGATGAAGTCATCGCGGTCGGCCTCGACCGGTACACCGAGGGGCGTGACGAGAGGCTTGCCAAGTAGCCGCCCGTCGGCCGCGACAGGAAGCGCGACCGCGATCAGCCCGTTGATCGCCATCTTGCGCCGCTGGACGATGGTCGAGCCATCTGCGGGGAGGATGACGTCGCCGTCGAGCACCAGCCGCCCGACCCGCTCCTCGCCGATCTTTTTTGGACCCTTGGGCGCAAGCCGGATTACGTCGCCGTTCTTCTGGTAGATCGCCTGCGGAACGCCTTCCGACAAAGCGAACCGGGCCTGCTCGGCCATGTGCCGAGCCTCGCCATGGACCGGCACCAAAATCCGCGGCCGGATCCACTTGTACATCTGCGCCAGCTCGGGCCGCCCGGGATGACCCGACACATGGACGTGCGCCTGGCGATCGGTGACAATCTTGACGCCCATGTCGCCGAGCCCGTTCATGATCCGCCCGATCGCCATCTCGTTGCCGGGGATGATCTTCGACGAGAAGATGACCGTGTCGCCGTCGCCGATCTTGAGTTCGTGGCTGCCCGAGGCGATGCGGCCGAGCGCGGCGCGCGGCTCGCCCTGGCCGCCAGTAGCGATGATCAGCAGCTCCGACTTGGGCAGCCGCATCGCTTCGTCGAAGCGGACCGGCTCGGGGAAGTCCTTGAGGTAGCCGGTAGCTTGGGCGACGCGCAGGATACGGTCGAGGCTGCGCCCAGCGACGCACACTCGGCGGCCGGTCTCGTCGGCGACGCGGCCGATCGTCTCGAGCCGCGCGGCGTTCGACGCGAAGGTGGTGACGACCACCCGGCCATTCGCCGCCGCGACGGTGTCGTGGAGGCCCTGGTGAACGCCGGCCTCGCTGCCGGAGGCCTCGTTCTGGAAAACGTTGGTCGAATCGCACACCATCGCCAGCACACCCTCGTCGCCGATGCGCTTCAGCGTCTCGATACTGGATGGCAGACCGAGCACCGGGGTTTCGTCGAGCTTCCAGTCGCCGGTGTGGAAGATGTTGCCATGCGGAGTCTCGATCAGCAGGCCGTTGCCCTCGGGGATCGAATGGGCGAGCGCGACATAGGTCACGCGGAACGGGTCGAGGTCGATCGACCCACCGCGCTCAATGATGTGCAGTTTGACCTGCCCGGTCAGCCCTTCCTCCTCGAGCTTGCCGGCGATGAGGCCGGCGGTGAACGGAGTTGCGTAAAGCGGCACCTTCAAATCGGCGGCGAGATAGGGCAAAGCGCCGATATGGTCTTCGTGGCCATGGGTGAGGACGATGCCGACCAGGTCAGCGCGGCGCTTCTCGATGAACTCGAGGTCGGGGAGGATGAGGTCGATGCCGGGGTAATCGGGATCGGCGAAGGTCAGGCCAAGATCGGCCATCAGCCATTTGCCGTGGCAACCGTAGAGGTTGACGTTCATGCCGATCTCGCCCGACCCGCCGAGAGCGAGGAACAGCAGTTCGTCGCCGGGCGTCATGCGGTGGCTTTCACGGCGAGCAAGGCGAGGCCGTGGATGGTGAGG
>JBDSMA010000138.1:0-7171 GCA_039916085.1 Sphingomicrobium sp. | reverse complement strand
GACAAGGTGAACAAAGCATAATGCCCGTCAGGCGACACGCTGGGCGCGCCCATCCGGTGCAACATGTGCATGTCGGTCGCGGTCATCGGCCGGGCGAGCGACGGGGTGGAAGTGAACAAAGCGGCGGCCGCGACAGTGGCGGCAAGGGCAAGGCGGTTGGTCATGCGGCAACGCCTAGCAAGCGGCCCGCCGCGAAGCGAGTCCTAGAGGGGGCGGCCGGTGATGCGGGTAATCTCGCGCTTGACATGCTCGTCGACGATCTTGGGCAGATGGTCGTCGAGCCATTGCTTGAGGATCGGGCGGAGCATCTCACGCACCACCTCCTCGAGCGGGTTGGACGGCGCGGCCGGCGGCGGCGCGGTTGCGGCGACGCTGGCCAGCGCCTCAAGGCGCGCGCGGCTGCTGTCGGCAATATTTTCCTCTATCAGCGGCGGGCCAAGGTCGGCGACGGGCTGTGGTTCGGCTTCGGGTTCCGGCGTGGCGAGCTCGTCGAGTTCGAGCACGTCATCCTCCTCGTCCTCGCGCTCCGGGAGCGGCGGCGGGGCGGCGGCGCGGATCTCCTTCTCCTCGGCGATCACGCGTTTGATTGACGCGAGAATGTCTTCCATCGAGGGATCACGAGAGGCCATGGCGCCCTTTTACCTATCGCGCGGAAGGAGTCACGCTTGCTGCGTCCTCGGCCGGGGTCACGGTGCGGGTCGCGACCGGCAGATGCCGCGGATCGGTCGACCAATCGCTCCAGCTGCCGGCGACATGACGGTAATTGCCGAGCGGGTCATAGAGCGGCCCGCCGTCGAGCCCGAGATCGTCGGCCTCGGCCTGGCCCATCGCGTTCAGGAGCTGAAAGCCCGCGACGTAGATATCGCGCCGGGCCGTGACCAGCGCCGATTGGGCATTGAGCAGTTCCTGCTCGGCATTGAGAACGTCGAGCACGGTGCGGGTGCCGACACTATTTTCCGCCCGCGCGCCTTCGAGCGCCAGTTCGCCGGCCTTGACCGCGACTTCGTTGGCGGTAATCGAATCCTTCGCCGCCTGATAGTTTGCGAAGGCCGAGCGGGTCGTGGCGACCACCGCGCGTTCGGTGGCCACGCGCTGTTCGAGCAGCTGGCCTTCGAGCGCCTGCGACTGGCGAATTCGCGCCGCCGGGAGCCCGCCCTGATAAAGCGGTACGCGAGCCGACACGCCGATGCTGGTCGCGGTGCCCGAGCTGGGCCCGACGGTATTGCCGAACGAGTTCGAATAATCGCCCGACGCTACGCCCGACACGGTCGGCAGGCGGCTGGCGCCCGCGACGCGGACGTCATAGGCCGCCGCTACGCCCTGGCGGGTGATGGCGATCAAATCCGGATTGTTGGCGAGCGCGATATGCACCGCCTCGTCGGGACTTCCCGGAAGCGGCGGCAATGGCGGCGGAGGCTGGAGCACCCCAGGGCTCTTGCCGATCACGCGGCGGTAATTTTCCTCGCTCGACGTCAACCGGCCCTGCGCCGCGGCGAGGCTGGCGCGGCCGAGCGAGAGGCGCGAGTCGGATTGGGCGACGTCGGTCCGGGTCAGGTCGCCGATCTGGAACCGGTCGCGCGTCGCCTCCAAATTGGTTCCGAGCACCTTCACATTATTGCCATTGAGTTCGACGATCGCCCGATCGCGGATGACGTCCATGTAGGCCGCGACCGCTTCGGTGAAGAGGTCGCCTTCGACCGCGCGCAGCGTCGCGCGGCCGGCCTCGACCCGGGTCTTGGCGGCGGCGATACCGTTGCGAACCGAGCCACCGTTGAACAGCGGATAGCTCAATGCGACGCCGCCAGTGAGGTAGGGGCCCATGCCACCGCGCTTGAACACGCCGGCCTGGGTCAGATCGCGGTTGACGCCGACGGTCGCCGAAACGGCCGGCCGGCCGGCGGCGCGGGCAATGGCCACGGTGGCGTCGGTCGCCCTCAGCGATTCGCGCTGCCCGGTCAGCGTCGGGTTGGTCGCATAGGCCAGATTGAGCGCCTCGCGCAGCGTATCCGCCGAGGCGCTGCCGGCGAGGAGCCCAAGGGTCAGCGCGGAAAGCGAGAGGAAGGACTTCAACTTGGACCCCCTAAAAAATGAACGCGGGTGGACGGAGATAGGCGGCGAGCGGCGCAACATCGGCATCGGCGAAGGTGCGAAAGGCAATCCCGCGCGCGCCATTGATGCCGAGCGCGAGGCGCGTGACGCCGTGGTCGGCGATGGCGGTGGCGGCGCGGCCACCGGGGACCAGCGCGGCGGCAAGCTCGGCGGGGAATTCGACCACCGCGCCTTCGACCAGGATGAGCTGAAACGGGCCGCGCGGCGCGGCGCCGGGCGCGGCGGTGGCGACCTCAAGTCCCACGGCGGTGAGCAGGGCAGCGGCATAGTCCGGCGCCGGGCCGACGACGAGGGCGCGTTCGCCGGGCTGCGGGTCGAGCGCCGACAGCAGCTGCCCGAGCGCGGACGGCGGCATCATCGCGCCGCCGCCGGGAAGCGGAATCGAGCGGTCTGAATAAGCGATATCGCGCGCGCCTTCCGGGACGAACATTTCCCGCGCGACAGACCCCATTGCGGCGACGACGCCGGCATTGGTCACCCCCTCCGGACGGAGCTGATTATCGACCATCGCGCGGCGCGCGAGCGTGGATTCGGGCATGTTGGTCCTCGTCGGTCGTCTAGCTGTCATATGGCGCTAACACAGTTAGCCTGCAAGGGGGCTTTATCCGCAGCGCGGCCCAAGAGGAAGCGCGGCGGCCCGCCGTTGGTCGAATGACGAATGTTGACAAGCGGCGCCCGCCGCCCCCATGCGGCGCCAACCGCGCCTCGGGGCCCGATGGCGGAGTGGTTACGTAGGGGACTGCAAATCCCCGCACGCCGGTTCGATTCCGGCTCGGGCCTCCACCTGCCTTACGCTAGGCGAAGCCGGTCGCGCTCCATGATGCGAAGGCCGCGGCGGCGCCGAGCAGGCCGGGCTGCGGGTGGGTGATGAGCTTGACCGGGATCGCGGCCATCAGCGCTTCATAGGGAGACTTGGCGCAAAAGCGCTCGGCAAAGCCCGAGCCAGGCAAGCGGTCGAGGATCCGCGGCCCGAGACCGCCGGCTATCACCAGCGCGTGCGCGCCGTGAGCCAGCGCGACATCGCCCGCGACGCTGCCCAGCGACATGCAGAACCGGTCGAGCGCGGCGCTGGCCATCGCATCTTCCCGCGCGATCGCGGCGGCCCACAGCAGCTTGGGATCGAGCTTTTCGGCCGGGGCGGCGCGCATCTCGGCCAGCGTGCGGGTGATTTCGACCAGCCCGTTGCCGGACACCACTTGCTCCACAAACAACCGCCGCCCGCCCGACCGCAGGCGCGCCACCAGCGCGTCGTCGAAGGCATCGATCGGCGCGAAATCCATGTGCCCGCCCTCGCTCGGCTGGACGTGGTAGCGGGCGGCGCCGAAGGCCTTGCCACGCAGCAGCAGCGCGACCCCGAGTCCGGTACCCGGCCCGACGATGCTGATCGCCCCGTCAACGGGAAGCGGAACGTCAGGGCCGGCGATGTGGGCGAACTGGCCGACGGCGGCCGCCGCGACGGCATGGCCGACGGCGGTGAAGTCATTGATCAGCAGATGCCGGTCAAGGCCCAGTTCGGAGTCGAGCAGAGCGGGCCTTATCACCCAGCCGCTGTTCGTCATCTTGATCTTGCTGCCGTCGATCGGCGCCGCAACCGCCAGCGCGGCCGAGCGTGGCAAGGGCGCCGCGATGCGGCTGGCGAATTCGGCCCATGCCGGCACAATCCCGGTATAAGCGGAGGTCCTGAGGACCACCGGGTCGTCGAGTTCGATGACTTGAGACCCTTCGATTCGGGCGAGGGCGAAGCGGGCATGGGTTCCGCCGATATCGGCAACGACTAGGTTCATCGGACCGCCTTAGCGGCGTCCGCCGCGCGGTGCCATGCGTTGACGACACCAGGGCGACTGGCGAAGTTGCGCGAAGCGTGGCAGCACGGCGTTCATTCCCGCGTCACCTTTATTATGGTCAAGCGCGGCACAGTTTCGATCCCGCCGGAGTCGCCGGGGTAATATCCAAGGAGTATTGTGATGAAGTCTTTCCTGATCGCACCGCTGGCGCTGTCGGCGCTGATTGCCGGCCCGCTGTCCGCTCAGACCGCCGCGCCGGCCGCCGCCGGCTTGCAGCCCATCACCCGGGTAAATTTCGCCAAGCATTTCGACGAAATTTTCGGCCGCATCGACACCAACAAGGATGGCGCGCTTAGCATTGCCGAAATCGCCGCCGCCGAAGTGAAGGACAAGGCGACCATCGAGGCGCAGGTGACGGCCCGGTATAAAGCCGAGTTTGACAAGTTCGACACCAACAAGGACGGCCAGATCAGCTTTTCCGAATATGTCACGGGCAGAGGCCTGCCGAATATCCCGACCGACGGCAAGGCGATGCTCAGCGAACTTGACACCAACAAGGACGGCAAGGTGTCGCTGCAGGAATATCTCGCGCCGCAGCTGGTCAAGTTCAACCGGGTCGATGCCAACAAGGACGGTGTCGCAAGTGCCGAGGAGCAGCGCAAGGCCGCCACCGGCCGTTAAGCCGCCGGTTCGCCAACGCCGCGCGGCCGCGCCCGATTGCCGGGCCGCGGCTGCGCGGCTAAGCGGCGGCGATGTTCCGCGCGATCCTTTCCGCCGCCTGTGCCGCGCTGATGTTGAGCGGCTGCCCAAGTCGCTCCGCTGCACCCGATCTTCGGTTATCTGACGGCTGGGCCCGGGCGACGGCGCCAGGGCAGTCGAGCGGCGCGGCCTATCTGACCATCGACAATCGGGGCGAGCGGGACGATCGTCTGGTCACCGTCGCAACCACTCGCGCGGCGACGGCGACGATCCATCAAAGCACTGCCGCGGGCGGCATCATGCGAATGCGGATGCTCGCTACCCTCCCTGTTGCTGCGGGCGAGCGGCTCACACTGTCGCCGGGGGGAACCCATATCATGCTCGCGCCGCTGACCGCACCGCTGAAGCCCGGCGAGACGTTGGAACTCACCATGCGCTTCGAACACGGCGGCGAACGGCGCATCCCGGTAACTGTTGTCGCCCCCGGCGCGCGATGAAGCGGTTTCGGCTGATTTTGTGGCTAGCCGTCGCACTGGCGGCGGCGGCCGCGCTGTGGCTGATTGCGCGAACCGAGCAGCCGACGCCTCCTTCTGAGGCCAGCTTCGTCAGCATCGGTGGGCCGTTCGCCCTGACCGACAGCGATGGCAAATCCTTTTCCAGCCGGCAGCTGGCCGGTAAGCCCTATGCGCTGTTCTTCGGTTTCACCAATTGCCCCGACGTCTGCCCGACGACGCTGGCGCGGTTGGTCCGGCTGCGGCGTCAGCTGGGCGCGGGCGACGGCGCGTTCGACATCTTGTTCGTCACCGTCGATCCGGAGCGCGACCGGCCCGCCGATCTCAAACGCTATCTATCGCTTTACGGCGCGCCGATCATCGGTCTGACCGGGAGCCCGGCGCAAATTGAGCGGGTCAAGAAAACCTTCGGCATCTTCTCCGCCAAAGTGCCGCAACCGGGCGGCGGGTACAGTGTCGATCACAGCGCGGCGGTGTTGTTGTTCGGCAAGGACGGCGGCTTCGGCGGGACGATCGCGCCGGACGAAGGCGACGCGCCGGCGCTGGGCAAGCTCAAGCGCCTGACCGCCTAACCGGCGTCGAGCACCCGATCGAGCAGACGGTCGAGCGCGGCGAGGCTTTCCGGCTCCTCGAGATTGGGCGTGTGACCGACATCTGGCACCACCACCACCTCCGCTTCCGGCACTTCCTCCGCCATCCGCCTGGTCGTGGCGGTGGACAGCAAATCACTGAGTTCGCCGTGGAGCACGGTTACCGGACGCCCGGCGAGTGCCCGCCACAGCGGCCAGGCGTCGAACGGGGCGGAAGTTCGCGAGCGTTGGAAATTCTGAGCGATCGCCATGTCATAGGCAAAGCCGAAGGTCCCGTCGGCTTCCTGGCCGATGCGCCGAGCGAAGCGGTGCCATGTGGCATCGTCCCATTTCGGAAACTTGTCCGCGTTCCGCTGTCGCAGCGCGGCGACGACTTCATCCCAGCTAGCGTAACGCGCGTCCTTGCCCACATATGCGCCGATAAGATCGAGCCCTTCATCGTCGATGTCCGGGCCGATATCGTTGAGCAGCGCGCCAGCGATGCGCTCGCCGTCGTTCGTCGCCATGAACATGGTCATCAGCCCGCCGAGCGAGGTGCCGACGAACACCGCGTCGGCAATGCCAAGCTGGTCTAGCAGTTTAATCAGGTCGGCGGCGTAGACCGTAGGGGCATAACGCTCGGGCTTGGGATCATATTCGCTGAGGCCGCGGCCACGCAGGTCGACGGCGATCACCCGCCATTGCCCCGCGACATGGTCGGCATAGGGCTCGAAATCCGCCGCGTTGCGCATCAGGCCGGGGATGCATAGCAGCGGCGGCCGGTCGTGCGGACCCGGATAATCGCGATAATGGAGGCGAAGGCCATCGGCGCTGTTCCAATACTTGTCCTGCCAGGCCGCCATTCGCTTCCCCTTGCCAATCGCCATCCCTATCGCGGGCAAATGGCGGACACGCAATCTTATCGGCCCGACCCGGCGATCCTGGCGCTCGGCGAGGGCTTTTATGACCCGGTAGCGCCGGCCGCCTTCCCGGCGGCGATCCCGCGCTTCCTTAACCACCGCTGGGCCGAACGGGTCGGCTTGGCGGATACCGACTGGGAAGCGCATTTCGCGCGGTTCGAACCGCTCACCGGCAATCTCGATAAGCCGCTCGCGCTGCGCTATCACGGCCACCAGTTCCGCCATTACAATGCCGAGCTGGGCGACGGTCGAGGTTTTCTGTTCGCCCAACTCCGCGACGACCAGGATCGCCTGCTCGACCTTGGCACCAAGGGCAGCGGCCAGACCCCGTGGAGCCGGAGCGGCGACGGGCGACTGACGCTCAAAGGCGGGGTGCGCGAGGTGCTGGCGACCGAAATGCTCGAAGCGCTCGGCGTCAACACGTCGAAGAGCTTTGCGTTGTTCGAGACCGGCGAAGCGCTGGAGCGCGGAGACGAACCCTCCCCTACTCGCTCGGCGGTGCTGACGCGGCTGAGTCATGGTCACATCCGCATCGGCACGTTCCAGCGTCTGGCCTTTTTCCAGGACGCCGAGGGAAT
>JBDSMA010000137.1:0-6513 GCA_039916085.1 Sphingomicrobium sp. | reverse complement strand
CGGCCGATATCGAGATATTTGGCAACAGGCGGATCGGCGCCGGGGCTGATCTCAACCAGGTCGAGTCCAACCGAAGCGGCCTGCTCGATCGCTTCCTTGGTGAACATTACGCCGAGGTTTTCGCCATTCTCGTCGATCACACGCACCTTGGGGACGTTGATGAACTCGTTGTAGCGGGGGCCGGTGAACGCGGGCGGCGACATCGATCGGCGTTGATTGGGCGGGGGTATGGTCTCGTCTCCTAGGGTTGATGTTCAGCCGCGACCTAAGCCTTCGCGGCAAAGATGGAAAGGCCCGCGCGCTGGCGCGGTTCCATTTTCGCGCGCTCTGTGGCGGCGTGGCGTCAGTGCAGCCACCAGCGGATCAGGCCCGCGACCAGTGCCAGCGCCGCGACCGACGCCGCCCAGATCCCTGCCAGCCACGCAAAACGGACCCACCATCGCGGGTCGCTCCCGTCGTCTATGTCATGGGGCGGCCGACTCAATGATAGCCGCCCTCGCCGACCTTGCCGCGGAACACCCAATAGGCCCAGCCGGTGTAAATCAGGATGATCGGCATGATGATGGCGGTGCCGGCCAGCATGAATATCTGGCTCCGCTCGGGGGCCGCGGCGTCCCAGATGGTGATGCTGGTCGGGACGACATAGGGCCACATGCTGATCCCCAGTCCGATCATGCCGAGCAAAAAGATCGCGAGCGCGATCAGGAAGGGCAAGTAACGGCGGCGCTTCTTCAGGCTTCGCGCCAGCGCAAAGAACAGTATCCCGCTGATTACCGGTACGTTGGCCGTAAACAGGATGTCGGGCATGTGGAACCAGCGCCGCCAGTATCCGGCGTCGAGCAGCGGCGTGTAAAGGCTCACCGCGATCATCAAAGCGAGAACCGTCCACCCTGCCTTGGTGGCAAGGCGGTAGGCGTGGTCCTCGGCACGGCCACCGACCTTCATCACCAGGAAGCAGGCGCCGAGCAAGGCATAGCCGGCGACGACGCCAGCCCCGGTGAGCAGCGAATAAGGCGATAGCCAGTCGAGCCACCCGCCGGCATAAGCGCGGCCCGAGACTTTCACGCCCTGGAGCAGCGCGCCCAGAATCATTCCCTGACTCATCGCCGCGATCAGCGCGCCGGCGGTAAAGGCGAAGTCCCAGAAACGCTGATGACGCGGATCGCGCCAGCGGAATTCGAACGCCACCCCGCGGAACACCAGGCCGAGCAGCATGGCGATGATCAGCGGATAGGTCGCCGGCAGGATGATCGCATAGGCCAGCGGGAAGGCAGCAAACAGGCTGCCGCCGCCAAGCACGAGCCAGGTCTCGTTGCCGTCCCACACGGGGGCAATGGCGTTCATCGCCTGATCGCGTTCCTCTCCCCTTGCGAAAGCCGGGAAGAGAATGCCGATGCCCAGGTCGAACCCGTCCATCACGACGTACATGAAAACCGCAAAAGCGACGATGAATGCCCAGACGCTGGTGAGGTCGAGGGCCATCCCCATCACTCCGCCTCCCCGGCCAACGGCAGCGCCTCGCCACCCTGCCCACCGGTCGGATTCTGAGTCGGCCCGGGGGTGAGCCCAGCGCTTCGCAGCGGCGCGCGTTCGGCGATCTCGATACCGCTTTCATCTGTGTGCGGCGGCCCCGCCATCAATTTCAAGATGTACCACACCCCGACCCCGAACACCGCGAAATAGACCAGCACGAACGCCGCCAGCGATGCCGCCACGGCCGACGCGGCGATCGGACTGGCACTGTCGGCAGTGGTCAACAGGCCATAGACCGTCCACGGCTGGCGCCCCGCCTCGGTCGTCACCCAGCCGGCGATCACCGCGATGAACCCGGCCGGCCCCATGACTAGCGCCGCGACGTGCAGCGGGCGCCATTCGTAGAGTTTATGCCGCCATCGCGCGACCAGACTCCATAATCCCAGGCCGAATATCAGGAAGCCGATCCCGACCATGATCCGGAACGACCAGAACAGGATCGCCACCGACGGCTGGCGATCCATTGGGATGGTGTCGAGTCCGGCCAGCGGGGCGTCGAGATCATGCTTGAGGATCAGGCTCGACAGCCTTGGAATACCGACCGCGTAATCGAGCCGCTGCTTGGCCTCGTCGGGAATGCCGAACAGATAAAGCGGCGCGCCGTGCGGATGGCTGGTGTAATGGCCTTCCATCGCCATCACCTTGGCCGGCTGGTATTTCAGCGTGTTGAGTCCGTGCGCATCCCCGGCGAGGATTTGCACTGGCGCGACCAGCGCCGCCATCCACATCGCCATCGAGAACATCTTGCGGGCGTGGCCGTTGGCGCTGTCCCTGAGCAAATGCCACGCCCCGACCGCGCCGACGACGAGGGCGGTCGTCAGATAGGCGGCGATGACGGTGTGGACCAGGCGATAGGGGAAGCTCGGGTTGAAAATGATCGCCGGCCAGCTTGGCCCGGGGAGAAACTGCCCGTTTGCGCCGATGACATAGCCGGCCGGGGTGTGCATCCAGCTGTTGGCGCTCAGGATCCAGAACGCCGAAATGACGGTGCCGAGCGCGACCATCAGCGTCGCCGCGAAATGCAGCCCCTTGCCGACCTTCTTCATGCCGAACAGCATGACGCCCAAAAACCCGGCCTCGAGGAAAAAGGCGGTCAGCACTTCATAGGCCATCAACGGCCCGATCACGCCGCCGACCTTGTCCGAGAACACCGACCAGTTGGTGCCGAACTGGTAGGACATGACGATGCCCGACACGACCCCCATCGCGAACGCCACCGCGAAGATCTTCAGCCAGTAGCGAAACAGGTCGAGGTAGAGCGGCTTGCCGGTCCTGAGCCACAATCCCTCGAGCACCGCGAGATAGCTCGCCAGTCCGATCGAGAAGGACGGGAAAATGAAATGAAAGCTGACCGTGAAGGCGAACTGAGCGCGAGCGAGGACGAGTGCAGTGGGCAACATGTCCATCTGTCCTCATCCACCTCCCCGCAACCGCAGTCCAGTCTTACCCGCGCAAATCCGGCGATACCGCTTCGCTCGCGATCATCGCCAGCGCCGCATCCAGCCCCATCACCTTCTGATGCTCGTCACTGCCGAGCCGGCGGATCGCGACCGACCCTACCTCAGCCTCGCGCTTGCCGACAACCAGCAGCAGCGGGACCTTGGCCAGGCTATGCTCGCGCACCTTGTAGTTGATCTTCTCGTTTCTGAGGTCGGTTTCGACGCGGATGCCGGCCTGGCGGAGAGCGGCCGAGACTTCGATCGCATAGTCGTCGGCGTCCGACACGATCGTCGCGACAACAACCTGGACCGGCGCCAGCCACAGGGGAAAGCGCCCGGCGTGATGCTCGATGAGGATGCCGATGAACCGCTCGAACGTGCCGAGGATGGCGCGGTGTAGCATCACCGGCCGGTGGCGTCCGCCATCCTCGCCGACGTAGCTCGCATCCAGCCGCTCGGGCATGACATAGTCGAGCTGGAGCGTGCCGCACTGCCACGTCCGCCCGATCGCGTCGGTCAGATGAAATTCGAGCTTGGGACCATAGAAAGCGCCCTCGCCGGGAAGCAGCTCGAACTTGAGGCCGGTCTGGTCGAGCGCCGCCTGTAGGTCCTGCTCGGCGCGGTCCCAGGTCGCATCCTCGCCGGCGCGAATGTCCGGCCGGGTCGCCAACTTGACCGCATAATCGGCAAACCCGAGGTCGCGGTAAATGGTGTCGAGCAGGGTGCAGAAGGCCTTGGTCTCGGCGACGATCTGGGCTTCCGTGCAAAAGATATGCGCGTCGTCCTGGGTGAACTGCCGCACGCGCATGATCCCGTGCAGCGCGCCGTGCGGCTCGTTGCGGTGGCAGCAACCGAA
Organism: Sphingomicrobium sp.; assembly: GCA_039916085.1. Lineage (GTDB taxonomy): Bacteria > Pseudomonadota > Alphaproteobacteria > Sphingomonadales > Sphingomonadaceae > Sphingomicrobium. Next base: position 2,685 of record JBDSMA010000137.1, on the reverse strand, counting down.
CTCGGCCAGCCTGAGCGGCAGGTCGCGGTACGACTTGATGCCCTGGCGGAACACCTGGACGTGCGCCGGGCAGTTCATCGGCTTCAACGCCATCAAATCGCCCGTGCCGGTGATCACCGGCTGCGACGGGTCGACCCCCGGCACTTCGTCGGGGACGACGAACATGCCCTCGCGGAACTTGCCCCAATGGCCCGAGGCCTCCCACATTCTGGCGTCCATCAGCTGCGGGGTCTTGATCTCGCGATAGCCGGCGGCGTCGAGCTTGCGCCGCAGATAGGCCTCGATCGCCCGCCACAGCACAAACCCCTTGGGGTGCCAGAATACGCTGCCGTGCGCCTCAGCCTGCAAATGGAACAAGTCCATGTCCTGACCGATACGGCGATGGTCGCGCTTGGCTGCTTCCTCCAGCCGCACCAAATATTCGGCGAGCTGCTTCTTGTTGAGCCAAGCGGTGCCGTAGATCCGGCTGAGCATCGGATTGGCCTGATCACCGCGCCAATAAGCGCCCGACACGCGCGTGAGCTTGAACGCGGCCGGATCGAGCTTGCCGGTCGAGGCGAGGTGCGGCCCGCGGCACAGGTCCATCCATTTGCCGTCGCCCTGACCCGATCGGTACATGGTGATCGCCTCGCCTTCCGGCAGCTCCATCACCCACTCGGCCTTGAACGTCTCGCCAGTACGTTCGAAGAAACCACGAACATCCTCGCGGCTCCATTCCTCGCGGATTAGCGGCTCGTCGGCGGCGATAATCCGCCGCATTTCTTCTTCGATAACCGGCAGGTCCTCGTCGGTAAACGGACCTCGCCCTGGTGCCGGCGCGAAGTCGTAATAGAAACCGTCGTCGGTCGCTGGGCCGAAGGTAATCTGCGTCCCCGGATAGAGCTTCTGCACCGCCTCGGCCAGAATGTGGGCGAAGTCGTGCCGCACCAGCTCTAACGCGTCGCCCTCATCGCGCGCGGTGACTAATGCCAGCGCCGAATCGCCCTCGAACGGGCGATTGAGGTCGCGCAATTCGCCATCGACCCGCGCCGCCAGCGCCGCCTTGGCCAGCCCCGGGCCGATAGCCAAAGCGACGTCCGCGGGGGTCGAGCCCGGGGGCACTTCCTTGACCGAGCCGTCGGGTAGCGAAATTTTGAACATCTGCGTCATGGCCGCCGCCTTAGCCGGGCCGGCGCCTGGCCTCAACCGCCAGCTCCCTCAACGGCCCGCCGCGGCGTCCTTGGGGAGATCGACCCCAACCAGCTTCCAACCGAACCCGACGCGCTGGAACTGCATCGCCCCTTCCCCCTTGCCAGTCACCAGCCGGAAGCGGTTGAAGCCCTCCCGCTCGATGCGCAGCCGCTCAAGCCGATTGGCGCTCGGCAGCGCGAGCGTCGAAGTGGCGCCCAGCGCCGGCTGGGCTTCGGGCGCCCGGCGCGCGAACATCGCCACCAGCCGGTCGGGCGTGACCAGCGCGTCGATCATTGGCCCGGCGAACGCCGCCGCCAGTGCCGCCGCGAACGGACTGACCTCGGTTTCGCGTTTGCGCATTATTTCACGCGCCATTGTCTGATTGAGCTCGCCCTTCAGATCCGTGCGCAGCGCCGGATAGTCGATATAATAAGACAGCCGCGCCGCATCGTGGGCGTCGGCCGCCGCGCGCATCTCGCGCAGCGTCCACCATGGCGACCCGAACCACCAGCCAGCGGCGGCCAGTGCCGTCGCGAGCACCATCACGGCAAAAGTCTCGCGCCCGCCGCGCATCACCATCTCCGATCTGGCCACCGTCAACGGCGGCATACTCACGTCGAAACGTGCCGCCGCGCCGAGGGTTCATCCACCGGCCTACCGGAAAGCGCTAGTAAAGCTAACTTGACACGTGCCCAAACAAACTGTAAAGCTACCTTTACTTATTGAAAAGGAAGCTTGCCCATGCGCCGTATGAACCGCCCCCAGAAACGCTATGTCCAGCGCGTATTCGTTTCGATGATCTTCTATATCGCCTTTCTCAGCGTCGCCCTCCACTACGTTGGGCGCGGCCTGGTTACCGGTCCGCTGGCTTACATCCTCGGCGCGCTCCCCGGTTTCGCGGTGATCGGCGTGTTCTGGGCGATCGGCCGGCTACTGGTCGAGGAGACCGATGAATATCAGCGGATGCTGCTCGTCCGCCAGTCGCTCGTCGCCAGCGCCTTCGCTTTGTCGATCGCCACCGTCTGGGGGTTCCTCGAGAATGTCCGTCTCGTGCCCCACATTGACGCCTTCTACATCGCGATCCTGTGGTTCGCTGGGCTGGGCGTCGGCAGCCTCGTCAACCGACTGACGCTCGGCTCGACGGGCGACTGCCGATGAACAACCGCCTCAAGGTGCTCCGCGCCGAGCGCGACTGGAGCCAGTCCGACCTGGCCGACCGCCTCGCCGTCTCTCGGCAGAGCGTCAACGCCATCGAGACCGGAAAATACGACCCCTCGCTGCCGCTCGCCTTTCGCATCGCCGAGCTGTTCGCGCTGCCAATCGAAGCCATCTTTCACGCGCCGACCAAAGGATAATTTCATGAACCGACTACTCCTCGCCGCGGCCCTTGCCGCGCTGGCCCCCGCCTTGCCCGCCGCCGCCAGTTCGACCCACGCGGCCCGCCCCGCTTATGCGCCGACCCGATTCAGCGTCACCGTCGAGGGTCGCGGTCCCGACGTGATCTTCATCCCCGGC
>JBDSMA010000136.1:0-8499 GCA_039916085.1 Sphingomicrobium sp. | reverse complement strand
CTGCGCGACTGGCATCCCGCCGACCTTGGCGCCGCCTTGCTCGATGCGCTCGTCGAGCGGAGCGGAATCGACCCGGCCGCAATCGACGACGTCATCGTCGGCTGTGTCAGCCAGGTCGGCGAGCAGTCGTTCCATGTCGGGCGCAATATGGTGCTCGCTTCGCGCCTCCCCGACAGCGTCCCGGCGGTGACCATCGACCGCCAGTGCGGCAGCTCACAGCAGGCGCTCCACTTCGCCGCGCAGGCGGTGATGAGCGGGACGCAGGACGTCGTCATCGCCGCCGGGGTCGAGCATATGACTCGCGTGCCGATGGGCACGCCGGTGATCCTGCCGATGCAGGCGGGGATCGGGGTTGGGCCGTGGAGTGACGCGATCAAGCGGCGCTATGGAGTCGAGCAGTTCAGCCAGTTCACCGGCGCCGAGATGATGGCCGAGCGCTTCGGCTTTTCGCGCGAGGAGCTCGACGGGTTCGCGCTCGACAGTCACCGCAAGGCCGCGGCGGCGACCGGGGCCAATGCCTTCGCCAACGAGATACTGCCGATCGAGGTCCGCGATGCCGACGGCACTGCTTCGCTCCACGCGCGCGACGAAGGCATCCGCTACGACGCCAGCCTGGAGGGATTGGCGCAGCTCAAGCCGATCGCGCCGGGCGGGCGGATCACCGCCGGCAATGCCAGCCAGATCTGCGACGGCGCTTCGGGAGTGCTGGTCGTCTCGGAGCGGGCGCTGAAAGAGCATCGCCTGACGCCGCTCGCCCGGATCGAGCAGCTGACGGTCACCGCCGGCGACCCAGTGATCATGCTTGCCGAGCCAATCCCGGCAACGCGTCGCGCGCTTGAACGGTGCGGACGAAAGCTTGAGGAAATCGACCTCTATGAGGTCAACGAGGCGTTCGCCTCGGTGCCGCTGGCTTGGCTCAAGGAGTTGGCAGCCGACCCGGCCCGGCTCAACGTAAACGGCGGCGCGATCGCGCTCGGCCACCCGTTGGGCGCGAGCGGCACCAAACTGATGGCCACCCTCCTCAACGCGCTCCAGGCGCGCGGCACGAGGTTCGGGCTGCAGACGATGTGCGAGGGCGGCGGCATCGCCAATGTGACAATCGTCGAACGGCTAAGCTGAGGCAGGCAAGATGATCGTCGTCACAGAAGGGGCGTGACGAGACGAGCCAGATTTTCGGCAACCCTGGCCTGTGGAGCCCGCCCGCGCCACTGGGCCAGGTCTAGCTCATCGCTATGCTCGATATACTCCCGCTGGATTCGCTCAAGTGCTGCGATCGACGCCGGATCGTAGAACAGCAGACTGGCCTCCTCGTTCAATTGGAAGGAGCGAATATCAACGTTGCTCGACCCGACGATCGCCAGCCGGCCGTCGATACTGACGTTCTTGGCATGGAGCAGCTCGTCGCGGTATCGGTGGATGCGCACCCCCGCCTGAAGCAGTTCGTCGTAATATGAGCTTTGCGCCAGGCCGACGAGCGGTTGGTCAACTACGGCCGAGACGATCATTTGGACCGCTACGTCGCGCAAAATGGCGGTTCGCATTGCGCCGAGTGTGCCTTCGTCGGGAATGAGATACGGTGTGGTGATCACGATCCGGTCGCGAGCCGCATGAATTTGCGCCACGAGCAGGGTCTCGAACCCCTGGATGCCATAATTGGCGCCGCTGGGAAGCAATTGCGCGACCGCGTTGCCGTCCGCCGGAGGAGCAATGCTCATGCTGGGCAACATCGTCTCGGTCTCGAGATACCAGTCACTGACGAACAGCGCGGCAAGTTGGGCGACCACCGGCCCGGTCACGCGCGCAACCAGTTCCCGATTCGTGACGCCGGGCCGGAAGTCCTTGTCGACGATGTTTTGCGAACCGGCATAGCCGATGACGTGATCGACGAGAAACAGCTTGCGGTGGTTGCGCATGTCGCGGCGCGTGCGCCCGCGAAGCCAGTGCAATGGCAAGGCCTCGCGCGTCTCGACGCCCGCGGCGCGTAGCAGCCGCGCCGTATTGCGGATCCAGCGACGGGATCCAACCGGGTCGATCAGGACGTGGCAGGGGACGCCCCGCCGGACCGCCCGACCAAGCGCATCGATCACCCGCCGGCCGGTTGCGTCGTCGGCGAAGATATAGGCCAGGATCCGGACGCAGTCGGTGGCGCCGTCTATATCGGCGACTAGGCGCTCGATCACGGCATCATAGTTGTCCAGAAAGTCGACGTTACTGCCTTCAACCTCGGCCCATCCACCCATTTTTTCGACCAGTTTCGCGACGCTTGGGCGCGGGGTCGGCGGCGGTTCGAGTCTGCCTCGGATTGCCGTCAGGAAAGGCGAAAGTTTCGCAAATCTCGCCCGACGCCAGGAGGGAAAGCGCGGTCGACCGATCATGAAATAGAGGAGCAGGCCGGGGATCGGTAAAAAGAAGATCAGCAGTAGCCAGCTACGGGTCGCCTCAGGGGGCCGACGCAATGGAACGACCAGGAGCATTCCAATACGAATGACCCAGTCGCAAATCAGATAGGCTGTTTCCAGATTCGCTGTAAGACCCTCTCGCACGGGTCCCATTACCGATGGCGCGGCGATCCGCCAATAGCGTCGGCCCAATCTGAATCCAGGCGAGCTTGCCCTGCCGCCCAGCCGGAAAGCTCGATTTCCAGCGCCAGGAAGATCAAAACTGAGGAACAGAAAACGGCTAATTTCCGAAAAGCCGGCGCAATCAAGCTGCGATCCGTGCGGCGGCGCATAAGGCCATAACCAAAAACATCACCACCGCGGCGACGACCAGCCCTGACCGGCTCCTGCTCGCTCCGTGTACCCATTCATCGAACGCGTGGAGCGATCCAAGTCCGATCGCGATCATGGTCCAGAGATGATACCGAACTTCAGATGCCACACTCATTGGCAGAAAACTGAGCGCATAAAGCAAGCCAGACCATAGCAGTGGCCGAGCTAGGCTCTGGTCTGTCACTCCCGGCCATACAAACAACACCAGGGCACCAAGAGCGATCCAGCAGGCAGGCCAGCCGAGTGGAGTAAAACTGGTTCTCAAGGCCAGGACTTCGATCCACTGGTTGAGTGGATTGGACCCGACGGCAAAGTGCCAATCATTAGGGTCCGACCGAAGCGATAGTGAGGGCAAGGAGGAATCGCGTGTCCACAGGCGTATATTGCGGTTGAAATGGCCCGCCCGATGCGCCGCATATGCGACCGGATGTGCGACAATTGCCCCCAACCACCAGCGCGTTGGGTTCAAAGCATTCGAGGCAAACGAGTCACGAACCGCGGAGAAGCCGATTGCGCAAGGCTGGTCGCCCCACCAGGCATAGCGATCCCAAGAAATCGTGCTGTAGCAGTCAGCATTGACTGCGACAGGATCGGCAACGCGTGCCAACGGTGGGAATGCATCGGTTTTGCTGAAATAGGTGATGCCGCCGAGGTCATAGATGATCAGCGAGTCTTCAACGCCGCTTGGCTGAGCGTCGAGGAGGCGATTGGCAATTGGCATCGCCGCCAGCAAAGGAAGTGCGATAACGGCGGCGCTGGCCAGTACCCTTAAGCGAGACGCCGTAAACCGGCAGGGTAGGGCAGCCAGCGCGAGCGGAATAACGGCCGGTACCGCGTTGAATCGCAATGTCGCTGCGGCGACCAAGAGCACCGCCACGAGAGCTCGTGCCCACACAGGAAGCATCTGGCGCTGGGCGATGACGCCGGCGGCGGTCAATAAACAGCCGGCCATCAGGCTGTCCTTGAGTATCGTGCCCATCAACACCAGGGGAATGGGCAGAAGTCCGGCCGCGACGCTGGCCACGGAGAGCCACCACCGCCCCCTTCGCAGCGCAGCTAAACCGAGAAGTCCAGTGCCACCCCAATAGAGTGTCAGCTGCAAAACGAGCATCGGGGCCGGGCCGGCGCCGAACCGAGACAGCTCATGCCAAAGCCAGTTCATCGCCGGTGGATGCCAGTCGTCGTATTGACCGCTCACCGCTTGGCCATATTGGCGGATTGAATCCCACACCATTATGCCCGGCCGGAGCGCCAGCCAGTGCAGGATGGCCGCGGCGGCGACCGCCAGACCGAATGCCACCACGGCCATCGGCGGGGGTGAAGAGCGGTGGCAGCCGGGCGGCGAACCTTGGGTAGCGGAGGTCATGCCGCCGCATCGCTGAGCAAGTCGCTATTGTCCACACCAGGTGGGACTCTGGTCTATCGGCGCCCCTTGCCCCCGGCTACTATGCCACACGCATGTCGCTACGGACGCTCAACCGATACAAAGTGAAGGCCCATGATGACCACTAAATCGCCCACATGGAGCCTACTCGCGCCATTGTATCTGATCCAGTTTCTGAGCTGGAGCGCAATGTTCTGCCTTTGGATCTACGCTTTGCCGGTAATCGGGCACATACTTAACCCCTCCGGCCCAGCTCTGACCGACTACCGGCGCCTGTTGATCGTCGTTAGCGCCAGCTTCGCTTACTATTCCGTGCTGGGGACCAGCCTCTCGTTCGCTCTCCCTTGGCTAATCGAGAGGATAGGTAATGGGGTAGTATATGGTCTTGGGCTGGTGATCGGCTCGGTCGGGTTCGCCGTATTGGGGACGACGCTGCAACCCCTGTGGCTGGCGCCCGCATTTACGGCGATTGGAGTGGCCTGGGCGACCCAGTCGTCGATCCCCTATGCGCTGGCCGCTTCCGCCGCTCCCGAGGGTCGAGGCGCATTCTTCATGAGGCTGTTTGGTTTCTCAACCGTGCTGCCACAGGTGGTGACAACACTCGGACTGGCCTTGCTCGGCCCGGCGTGGTTCGGCGAAAATGCAAGTCGATTGATGCTTGTCGCGGCAAGTTCAATGGCGATAGCTGGCCTGCTCGCTTTAGGCTTTCGCCGCCGTTTTGCGATGACCCTTGAACCGTGGTGAGGGACAAATGGACGAATTGCCCTTAGCGCACGGGATGTGCACAGCAGACCTCTCCCGGTCAATTGGTTGCGTGGGAGTTAGGGAGCGACCGGCGAATAGCGATGGCTGAACAGGCGATCTTTTTCGACGCGTCGGGACGACGCAAACGCCGCTTCGCGCTCGCCGTCGCGGCCTTCGTCCTGTTATTGATCTTGTCTGCTGGCCTGTTCGCCGTGTCCGTTGGGTTCGTCCCCCGAGCTCCGCTGCTACCGGTGACGTCCGAGACCAGCGGCCTGAGTTCTCGACCGCCGCCCCACGGCGCAATATTCCGGCGCGGTCGGAAGGGGGTCGATTATCTTCTCGCCCGGCTTGACCGGGGAGCGACAACCGGCGTTTCACCGCCGCTAGCAATTGCCTTTCACCGGCCGTGGGACGAAGCGAGCGTCGAATCACTGAAACGCCACATCGATGACCTTGACTGGGTCATGCCTGCCTGGCTCACAGTCACTGGTCCACGTCATGATGTCGCCTCCTTCAACGACACCGCCGGCCGGGCGATCATCAACCAGGCTGCTCGTCGCCCGACGTTAATCCCGCTTATTCAGAACGCCTCAGGCGGGCAGTGGGACAAAATTGGGATAGCGGCTTTATTGGCGGACCCGGTGGCACGCAAAACTCTGCTCGATAAGCTCGAGCGATATCTCGTCGCCAACCACGCGGATGGCGCAATGTTCGACTTCGAGGAGCTGACCCCCAAGGCATTGAGCGACTTTCGCTTGCTCCTGCGCGAGGCCCGGCCGCGCTTTGCTCGCCATAAATGGTTGATTACCATCGCCGTTCCGGTCGGCGATCAGGCCTGGAATACGCGTGCTTTCGCGCCGCTGGTCGATCGACTGTTCATTATGAACTATGACGAGCATTCAATTGACGGGGAGCCCGGACCGATTGCTTCACAGCGTTGGTTCGTCGATTCGCTGGCGCGGGCTATTCAAGGCATCCCTCGCGAAAAGCTCGTGATCGCGATCGGCAATTATGGGTATGACTGGCACGACGGTGGCGGGGAACCGGTCAGCGTAGAAGAGGCGTGGCTATCCGCGGCCGAATCTGAGTCTCGCCCGATGTTTGACCCTGTCAGCCTCAACAGCGGTTTCGCCTATGAGGACAATGGCCACCGTCACGTCGTGTGGCTGCTGGATTCAGCTTCGGCGTATAATCAGCTTCGCGTGCTCCACCGTGCGGGACTGAACAGTGTCGCGCTGTGGGCACTAGGTTCCGAAGATCCCGGGATCTGGTCAATCTTCGGGCGCTCGCACCCGCACTTGCCGCCCAAACCGGCATTCGAGGCAATCCCTGCGGGAACGAATGTCGATATCGAGGGAGCGGGCGAGATCTTACGCATCGTCGCCACGCCGGTCGCCGGACAACGCCATTTCGTGACCGGCCGCGACGGCTCCATCGTGGGGGTCGATTTCTTGCGAATGCCATCGCCCTTTGTGATTCATCGGGGAGGCGCCAAAGCTGGCGAGGTCGCATTGACCTTTGACGACGGTCCCGACGCTACCTGGACCCCGAAAATCCTCGACGTGCTGCGCGCGAAAGGTGTCCCGGGGACTTTTTTCATCGTCGGCGAGAACGCGCTGACGCAGCGTAGCCTGCTTAAGCGCATCGTCGCCGAGGGCCATGAGGTTGGTAACCACACTTATACCCATCCCAACCTCGCCCAAAGCTCATCGACCGCGACCCTATTCGAACTCAACGCTACCCAGCGCTTGTTCCAAGCATTCACCGGACGGACACTTCGTCTTTTTCGAGCACCTTATTTTGGGGACGCCGAGCCGACGACAGCGGACGAAATCTATCCCGCGCTTGCCGCGCAAAACCGCGGTTATATATCGGTCGGTTTGCATGTCGATCCGGAGGACTGGCAACGGCCAGGGGCGCAAAAGATCTTGGCGACCACAATCGCCGAGGTGACCCACTCAACACCCGACCGGAGTGCCAACATCGTCCTGCTGCACGACGGCGGCGGCGATCGCTCCCAGACCGTCGCTGCCCTGCCGGCAATCATTGACGGGCTTCGCGCGCGCGGTTTCCAATTTGTCCCGGTGACCGAGTTGGTCGGGATATCGCGTGACCAGGCAATGCCGGTACTCAACCCATCGGATCGGGCCGCTGCACGCACGGACTTGATTCTGTTCTCCGTCGTTGGATTCCTGACGAGCTTGCTGCGCGTCACGTTCATTTTTGCGATTTCGCTGGGCATCCTGCGGGCCCTTTCGCTTGCCGGGCTGGCGCTCCTTCAAGCGCGTCGTGAAGCCGCGCAGAAGTTCCCGCTGATCGACCCCGAGCGATTCATCAGCGTCCTCATCCCGGCCTTCAACGAGGAAAAGGTTATTGAGCGTGCAGTGCGCGGGGTGTTGGACAGCCGTGACGTTCGGGTGGAGGTCATCGTGATCGATGACGGCTCAACCGATGCGACTTCCGCGACCGTTGAGCGGGTCTTCGCCGGCGACGAGCGGGTCCGTCTCATTCGGCTCGCGAACGGCGGGAAAGCCCGAGCGCTCAATCACGGCCTGACCCTTGCCAAGGCGGAGATAGTTGTCGCACTTGACGCCGATACCCAGTTCGAACCGCTGACCATAGCGAGGCTGGCCCGTTGGTTCGCCGACCCTGCAATTGGCGCCGTCGCCGGCAATGCCAAAGTTGGTAATCGTGTAAACCTTGTCACGTGCTGGCAGGCCCTCGAATATGTGACCGCGCAAAATCTCGAGCGGCGCGCCTTTGCCCGTCTTAATGCGATGACCGTCGTGCCGGGCGCAGTTGGCGCTTGGCGAACCGGTGCAATCGCCTCGATGGGGGGATATCCGGCCGACACGCTGGCCGAGGACCAGGATTTGACAATCGCCATTCAGCGGGCTGGCTGGCATGTCCATTATGACCAGTATGCCATTGCGTGGACGGAAGCTCCGCACACTCTTCGCGCGCTCGCCAAGCAACGTTTCCGCTGGGCGTTCGGGACGCTGCAATGTCTTTACAAGCACCGCACAGTGCTCACGAACGGGCATCCCCGGGGGCTGGCTTGGATTGGACTACCTCAGGCATTCCTGTTCCAAATCCTGTTCGCGGCCATTTCGCCAATCATCGACCTCGCCCTCATCATCAATATCGGCATGACGTGGCGATCGGTTGAAGCGCATGGTTGGGCTCAGTCACGCCACGACGTCCAGACCATGCTCATATTCTGGTTCGCTTTTACCGCGATCGACCTGCTTGCAGCGATTGTTGCTTTTGCACTTGAGCGCCGCGAGAATTGGAAGCTCTTATGGCTACTGCTCCCCCAACGCGTGGTGTACCGTCAACTTACCTATTACGTGGTCCTCAAAGCTCTCGCGCAAGCTGTTCGAGGCCCGGAAGTCGGCTGGGGCAAACTCACGCGGACCGGCATGGGCCGAGATCCCGCGGTGCCCGTGAAGTAGAACCCAGATGACTAAACAGCCACTTGGCGGAGACGGAGGGATTCGAACCCTCGGTAGGAGTAAACCCCCTACGGCGGTTTAGCAAACCGCTGGTTTCAGCCACTCACCCACGTCTCCGGCTGCGGCAGGGGCGGGCTGTAGCGAA
>JBDSMA010000135.1:0-1547 GCA_039916085.1 Sphingomicrobium sp. | reverse complement strand
GGTGTCGCGCGCGCAGACCACGTCGCTGGTCATCAATTCGGACACCTTGCAGTCGGGACCAAGGCCTTTGCCGATGCCGCGCACGGCGATGTCGCGGTCGGTGATCATGCCGACCACTTTGTCTCCGTCGCACACTGGGATCGAGCCGGTGTCGGCCGACAGCATGAAGCCGGCGGCCTCTTGCGCGGTGTGGTCGGGCGAAACGGTCTTGATGTCGCTGGTCATCACGTCGCGGATCTGGGCCATGTGAAGTTCTCCCTTTCGCCATCAGAACGATCCGCGCTTCGCCGCCGTTCCGCGCCCTAGGGCAGGTTTTCGGTCAGCAGGTAGTAGGTCGCGACCATTTCGTTCTTCTGGTTGAAAATCTCGACCGCCCAGCGAACCACCCCGGTTTCCTCGCTCTTCAAGGCCTTGGAGCGGACGGTCAGCTCGATCCGCATCGAATCGCCCGGATAGAGCGGTGTCAGGAAGCGGAGGTTTTCAAGCCCCGTATTGGCCAGCACCGGGCCGGGGTCGGGATCGACGAACAGGCCGGCGGCGAAGCTCAGGATCAGATAGCCGTGGGCGACACGGCCTTCGAAGATCGGCGAGGCCTTGGCCGCTTCCTCGTCCATGTGGGCGTAGAAATTGTCGCCGGTAAAGGCGGCGAAATGCTCGATGTCGGCGATCGTCACGGTGCGGCTGCCGGTCCTCAGCGTATCGCCGATATGGAGATCGCGCATGCGCTTGCGGAACGGGTGGCCCTCGATGAAATGCTTTGGCGCGCCGGGGATATATTGCTCGGAGATGGCGGCGAGCATTGCCGGGGTCGACTGCAACGCGGTGCGCTGCATGTAATGCTTGACCCCGCGCACGCCGCCCATCTCCTCGCTGCCCCCGGCGCGGCCGGGGCCGCCGTGAACGAGGACCGGCAGCGGCGAGCCGTGGCCGGTGCTTTCCGCGGCATTGTCGCGGTTGATGACCAGCATCCGGCCGTGGAAGGCGGCGGCGCCCTGGATGAACTCGCGCGCGGCATCGGGGGAGTGAGTGAACAGCGACAAAGCGAGGCTGCCCATGCCGCGGTTGGCGAGTGCAATGGCGTCGGCGAGGTCGCGGTAGGGCATGATGGTCGCCACCGGCCCGAACGCCTCGACGTCATGGACCGCGGCGGCGCCCCACGGGTCGTCGGCGCGGAGCAGGATTGGGCTCATATAGGCGCCGCCCTCGGGACCGATCCGGGCAGCGGGATCGCCCGCGACGACCCGCGCCCCGGCGGCGATCAGCTTGGCAATCTGCGCGCGAACATCGTCGCGCTGGGCGCAACTGACGAGCGCGCCCATGCCATCCGCAACGGACATGAGCTTGTCGCGGATCACCGCCTCGACCGCGTCGAGGTGCTCGGCGGGGGCCATGGCGCGGCGGATGGCGGTGCATTTCTGCCCGGCTTTGACCGTCATTTCGGTGACCACTTCGGTCACGAACAGATCGAATTCAGGCGTTCCCGGCACGGCGTCGGGGCCGAGGATCGAGGCGTTCAGACTGTCTTGCTCGGCGACGAAGCGCACGCT
>JBDSMA010000134.1:0-7835 GCA_039916085.1 Sphingomicrobium sp. | reverse complement strand
GAAACGTCGGCAATTTGTTGATAATTGCTCATCGCGATCAAATAGCTGGCGTAGGGGGCGTCCTCATTGCCCGGGTGGATCGTGAGGAAACGCTGGGCCGAGCTGATCGCGTCCGGATACTGCCGGGCCATATAATAACTGAACGCGCTCATCAGCTGGGCGCGGCGGGCCCACACCGAATAGGGATGCTGGCGTTCGACCTCGTCGAACAGCTTGGCCGATTGGGGATAGTCCTGCCTGTCGAGCTGCTGCTTGGCGAGGCCATAGAGGGTGTTGACGTCGCGCGCGACATAAGCGGTGTCGCCCTTGACCTTCTTGCCCGCGCAGGCGCCGGCGGGGAGGACGAGGACGGTGGCGGCGATGAGCATCGCGATGCGGGTACGGTTCGACATACTAGTTCCTTATCCGCTGCTTGGCCCAAGGCCAAGCGCTGGTGACGCCCCGTTGAAAGTCAGGCCCGCGAAGGCTTGGTTACCGTTTGATCGACTTCCTCGCTGCCGCGCACGAAGCTGTCCGGCGTGACCCCCAGCCACACCAGGATCGGCGCCGAAATGTAGATCGACGAATAAGTGCCGATCAAGACGCCAAGGAAGATCGCGATCGACAGGCCGAAAATGACTTCCGGCCCGATCGCCATCAGCAGGGCCAGCGCGATCAGCACGGTGATCGATGTAACCACCGTCCGCGCCAGCGTTTCATTGAGCGACAGGTTGAGCAAAGGCAGGATTGCCATCTTCCGGTATTTGCGCAGATTCTCGCGGATCCGGTCATAGATGACAACCGTGTCGTTCAATGAATAGCCGATAATCGTCAGGAAGGCGGCGACGACGTTGAGGTCGACTTGCAGCCGGGTGAAGGCGAAAAACCCCAGCGTCATCGCGAAATCGTGCGCCAGCGTGACCAGCGCGCCGACCCCGAACTGCCATTCGAAGCGGATCCAGATGTACAGCGCGATGCCGATCATGGCGAACAGGATGGCCATCGCGCCGCCGCGCGCCAATTCTTCCGACACCTTGCCGGACACGGTCTCGACCGCGTCAACCCGCGCGCCGGGATAATCGGCGACGATCATCGCGCGTACCTTCGACGCGGCAAGGTTGACGGCGGCGTCGCCGCCCTCGGGCTTGGGCAGCCGCACCTGATAGCTTTGCGGGCCGCCGAACTCCTGCAGGCTGGCTTCACCCAGGCGGAGTCCATCGACCTGGCCGCGCAGCCGCTCGACGTCGATCGGTTGCGGGAAAGTCACCCGGACCATTTGCCCGCCGACGAAATCGACGCCCAGGTTCAGACCGCGCCAGGCGGTGAAGCTGATCGCCGCGACAGTGGCGATGATCGACAATACCAGCGCCACGTTGCGCCACCGCATGAAGTCCAGATTGGTATGGTCCGGGACGAGTTTGAGCAGCTTCATGGCCGGTCCCTCAGATATGCAACGTGCGGGGCCGCGCACGGCGCAGCCACAGCACGACCAGCATGCGGGTGAAATAGACCGCGGTGAACACCGAGGTGACGATTCCGATGCCGAGCACGACGGCGAAGCCGCGCACCGGCCCCGAGCCGAAGTAGAACATCAGTGCGGCCGAGATGGAGTGCGTGATGTTGGCATCGAAAATCGCCCGGAACGCTTCGCGGTAGCCGTTTTCGACGGCATCGAGGATCTTGCGCCCGCGGCGCAATTCTTCGCGAATGCGCTCGTTGATCAGCACATTGGCATCGACCGCGGCGCCGATCGTCAGCACGAAGCCGGCGATTCCTGGCAAGGTCAGCGTGGCGTTGAACACGGCCATGATGCCCAGCACCAGCAGCGCGTTCACGACCAGCGCGATGTTGGCATAGACCCCGAACCGCCCATAAGTGATCAGCATGAACAGCATCACCGCGATGATCCCGGCGGCGCTGGCGATGGCGCCCTTGTGGATCGAATCCTTGCCCAGGTCCGGGCCGACGGTGCGCTCCTCGATCACGTTCAACTTGACCGGCAATTTGCCCGAGGCGAGCGCGATCGCCAGTTGGCTCGCGCTCTCGACCGTGAAATTGCCGCTGATCTGCGCCTGGCCGCCCAGGATCGGCTCGTTGATGTTGGGCGCCGACAGCACCTTGTCATCAAGGATGATGGCGAACGGCTTGTTGACGTTCTCCTGAGTCGTGCGGCCGAAACGCTTGGCCCCGGCGGCGTCAAACTTGATCGATACGATTGCCCTGCCGTCCTGATCGAATGCCTGCTTGGCATCGACCAACTGGTCGCCCGAGACCATGATCCGCCGCTTGACCGCGATTGCGCCGCCATCGACCATCGGCAGTATCTGGCTGCCCGGCGGCGCGCGGCCCTGCGCAACCTGAGCCGGGTCGGCGGTCTGGTCGACCAGCTTGAATTCCAGTCGCGCGGTCTGACCAATCAGCTTCTTCAGCGCCTCGGGATCCTCGACTCCGGGGACCTGAACCAGGATCCGGTCGGTGCCTTCGTTGACGACCGTCACTTCTTTGGTGCCCGATGGGTCGATGCGGCGGCGGACGACGTCGCGCGCGACGGTCATCGCGTCCTTCAGCGCGCGGGCATTGCCGTCCGTGGTCGGGGTCAGCACGACCCGGTTCTGGTCGAGCACGGTGACGTCCCAGTCGCGCTTGCCGGTCAGCCCGACGCCCTGCGTCAACGTGCGCATCCGTTCGACCGCGGCATCGACCTGCGCGGGATCGCGGACCATGAAGCTCAGCCGCCCGTCGGCGGTCGAGACGTCGCCGACATCGATTTTGGGATCCTGGCGCTGCAATTCGGTCGTGACCTGATCTTCCATCGCCGCGACGCGCTGCTTCGCGGCATCGCGCGAATCGGCTTCGAGCAGCAAGTGACTGCCGCCCGCAAGGTCGAGGCCCAGGCTGATCCGCGACTTCGGCAGGAAGCCCGGCAACTTGGTATTGGCCGGCATCAAGCTGGGCACCGCGAACAGCACGCCGATGGCGATGATGAGTAAGATGAACCACACCTTCCACCGGGGGAAATCGAGCATTAGGGTCTAGCTCCATGATCAGCGAGAGCCGTGACATGGCTCCTGCCGGATGCTGCGCTAGGATAAGTGTGAAGAGCGGGCCAAAAGGCCCGGTCGAGCGCTTCGACGACGCGCAGCGCCAGCAGGACCATGCCCTTCGGGTGGAACGAAATTATCACGGCCTCACTGATCATGGAGCTAAACCCTTAGTCGTTGGCCGGCTTCGCCGCGGTCGGGTCGATCACCTGGGTCAAGGTCGATTTGACCGCGGTCACCTTGAGCCCCTGGCCAAGCTCGACCTCGATTTCGCTGTCGCCGACCTTGGTCACCCGGCCGATCAGCCCGCCGCCGGTGACGACCTTGTCACCCTTCTTGACCGCCGCGATTTGCGCCTGGTGGTCGCGCATGCGCTTTTGCTGTGGACGGATCATCAGCAGCCAGAAGATGATGAACACCAGCACCAGCGGCGCGGTGTTGAAGATGAAAGCGGTGGTGCCCGACGGCGCCGCGGTCGCGGCGGCAAGGGCTGGGGTGAGCAAGCTGGTGGAAGTCATCAAGGCCTATGTCTCTTCGCTCAGGAGGGGCGGCGGGAATGCCCGCGCGCTGGACGTTGGCGCGCCGCCTATCACGCCCCAGCCTCACTTGCCAAGGGCGCCCGCCTTGCCAAGCTGGCGTCGCCCGACTAGACGGCCCGCTCCCGCGCCGCGCGGCCCGCAAGGGCCCGTGGTTCGAACCGGTCGGGGCGTAGCGCAGCCTGGTAGCGCATCACACTGGGGGTGTGGGGGTCGCAGGTTCAAATCCTGTCGCCCCGACCATTAAATGCTCCCATGCGGGGCATGGACCATTTGATTGTCGCCGGCGGATGCCGAGACGAGACAGGCGCTCGAACATCTGCAACAGTCGACGAATGGCCAGCCGTCGCAGAAAATCACGTTCCTTCGTCAAGTCGCTCGCGCTGATCGTGCTGGCCATTCCCTTGCTCTACCTCACCGCCGCCGTCGTCGGCTCGCTGATCCCGGTCAACCGCGACTGGCGTGAGCCGGACCAAGGCGTCACCGTCTATCTCGCCGCCAACGGAGTTCATGCCGACCTCATCCTGCCGGTCACCGCGGCGGGGCTCGACTGGCGGCCGATCCTGCCGTCGAGCGATGTCACCGAGGTGCCGCCCGGCGCGCGATGGATTGCGTTCGGGGCGGGCGAGCGGAAGGTCTATCTCGACACCCCGACCTGGGCCGACCTCAGCGCCCGCACCGCGTTCCACGCGCTGGCCGGGGGCGAGCGGGTGATGCACGTCGAATGGACCGCCGACCCTGCCTATGCCGCCCGCGCCATCCGCGTGACACCCGAGCAGTACCGCCGCCTGTGGGCCGCGATCCGGGCTGGGTTCCGCCTCGATGCGCGCGGCCGCCCGGTTCGAATCGATCACCCCGGCTATGGCCCGGGTGACGCGTTTTACGAAGGCGTCGGGACGGCCAGCGCTTTAGCGACCTGCAACATATGGGTCGCCGACCGCCTCCGCCTCGCCGGAGTCAAGGCGCCTTTGTGGTCGCCGTTCGAGCAGGGCCTGGTGTGGCGCTACCGCAAGGCGGGCTGATCGTGGGCGCGAAGGAAGGCGACGCTGTCGGCCAGCGCCGGAGTCGAGCGGCGGAAGGTGGGCGACAGCGACTTGATCAGGTCGATATGGCTCTTGCCGGGGTAAAGCTTCAACTCGACCGGGGCGCCGAGCGTTTTGAGCTTCGCCGCCAGATGCTGGCTGTTGTAGGGGCGCACGACGGTGTCGGCGGTGCCGTGCATCAGCAGCATCGGCGGGGCGTCGGCGCGGGCGAAGGTGATCGGCTGAGTCTCCTCGGGCCGCGGCCCTTGGCCAAGCGCGTCGCGCCCGCGCTGTTCGGTGAACGGGTAGAAATCGGCTGGGGTAGCAAGCAAGACGGCGGCGCGGACGATGCCCGGATCGACCCCGGCGTCGGCGAGATAATGGCGGTCGAGCGCCAGCATCGCGGCTTCATAGGCACCCGCCGAATGGCCCGACAAGGCGATGCGCTTCGGATCGCCGCCGTATGAAGCGACATGATCGCGTGCCCATTTGACCGCCAGCGCGCCGTCCTCAAGGAAGGCGGGGAAGCGCACTTGCGGCACCAGCCGGTAATCGGCGACGATTGTCACATACCCCTGCGCGGCGAAGGCCCGGCCGGCGAAGCCATAGTCGCCACGGTCGCCCGACACCCACCCGCCGCCATAGAAGAACAGGATAACCGGCATCGGCGTCGCCGGTCGCTTCGCCGGAACCCACACGTCGAGCCGCTGGCGGGCGAGTGGGCCATAAGCGATGCCTTCGGCCGCAAGGCGTACGCCGGTATCGCCGCTAACCCGGCTGACCGAATTGAGCAGCCCGGCCGGTGTGCAGCCGAGCAGCGCGGCAAGGCCGATCGCGACCGCGCCGCCAGCGAGGATGCGGCGGCGCGCTGTCGTCATGCGTCCGCCGTGACGATGACGTCGGGTTTGCGGATCGTCAGATAGGCGACCAACGCGATGATGGTGACCAGGAACAGCCCGCTGACCGCCATCGTCCCCAGCTCCAACCCGCCGGCCGAACGCGGCTGCGTCAGGAAGTCGCCGATCGACGCGCCGAGCGGACGGGTCAAGATATAGGCCAGCCAGAACGCCAGCACCGATCCGAGGACCTTGGTGTAATAGCCGAGCGTGATCGCCGCGATCAGCCCGCCGAAGATCAGCCCTGCGACGACATAGCCAAGCCCGAATTTCTCCGCGACCAGATCTCCCGACGCGGTGCCGAGCGCGAAGGTGAACAGGATCGCCGCCCAATAATAAGCCTCGCGCCGGGTCGTCGTAATCGCGTGGATCGACAAGGTCCGTTCGCTGCGGTGCCATAGCCAGAAGGTGAGCGCGAGGGCGACGGCGAAGGCAGCGGTCGAGGCGTACAGGCTGACCCCGAAATTGTCCGACAGATTGTCGGTCAGCAAGGTGCCCACGACGCTCAGGAACACCACCACCATCCAGTAGATCCACGGGACGTAGCGGTTCTGCTTCATCTGGAGGACGAGGAAGAAGACGAGGCCGACGGCCACGATCAGCGACGTGAGGGTCAGCCCGAGCCCGAGTTGCATGTTGAGGAAATCGGCCCCGGTTTCGCCGACCGTGGTCGCCATGATCTTGATGATCCAGAACGCCAGCGTAACCAGCGGCACCTTGTTGATCATTGAATTTGCGGACGGGGAGCCTGGCGAAGTCTGGGTCACGAGCGGTCCTTCATCCGGGATGCGCCCGACCATCGAGCACGCCAAGAGCCGAACGAGGTCGCCGCCGCGACGTTCCGCTTATTTCTCGACGCCCTTCACTTTGCCCCAGGTGCGCGCGGCGGTGTAGCCGAGGTAGCCCGTGCCGAATAAGGCGTAGAGCTCCTCCGGAATACCGCGCAAGTAAGACGTCATGCCGCCGGCGATGCCGGACGCCATGCGCGGGTCGACAGCGGCGATCAGGCCCATCGGGATCGACCACAAAATCAGTGTGTACATCATGTACAGGAACGATGGCCGGGCGCGGCTCGTCCACGGGTCGACCGACTGTGCCTCGACGACGATCGCCTGCATCTGCACGGCGATCGATGCCGCTTCCTGGTCGCCCTGCAGCTTCATCAGCTCGAGCTTGGCGCGGTCGCGCGCTTCGGGGTCGGGGATGATGCGGTCGAGCAGTTTCGAAATGGGCGCGATGATCGCGTCGAAAATGGCCATGCTTAAAGTCCCTTTCGTTGCTTGAAGTCACAAGAGTCCTGGAGAAGATGACTATAACGTGCCGATACGGTTCGCCAGCCAACCGTAGAGGAACGCCTCATTGGCCGGGCGACGTTCGGCCAGGCGGAGGTAACGCTCACCCTGGAGCGCCTCCAGCGCACGGAGAAGAACAGTTTCGCCCCCTCGCAGCCCGCGCGCGACGAAAAAGCCGTCGAGCGCCGCCAGCGTGCGTGGCCCAACTCGTCCATCGGGAACCAGGTCGGGATAATCCCTGCCGTTGCGGTTGAGGGCGGTCAACGTCCGCTGGAGAAACGTCGCGGCGACCCCGGGTCCCATGTTGACCCCGGTGTCGAACAATTCGGCCGCGACCCTGGGGGCACGTTCAGCCACGGCGTCGAACCGCGGCCGCAGCCAGTAAAGCCGGCGATAGATCGCCGCCGCCTCCGTTTTGGGAAAATCGCGCATCGCCCCGCCGTATCCATGGGCGCGGGCGACTGTCTCGGTCACCCCGAAGCAAGTCGCACCCCCGCGGTCGGCGGGGTGGTTGGCATACCCGCCCTCGCGCTCGATCAGCGCGTCGATCAGCGCGTCCACGTCGATCGGTTCATTGTCGTCCATCGTCCTGTCCTCTGTCGTCGAGCGACTCGGGTTAAACCAGATTGGTTTGCTGTAGGACAGCGTTTTGAACCGAAGATGTGGGCAGCAACAGCCATCCTTGTCATCGCTGCGTCGCCCGCGATCCAGTCGCGCAGCAAATCCAGGGGCGGCTCGCTCATCAGCGCGGATGAACAAGCGCCGATTGGCGATGGCGCTGGCCGGCAACAGGATCAGGTCAATAATCGAGGCTGCCGTAGCGTCAATTGACCGACTGGAGCAGCGGTATAGCTGTTGAATCCAAACGATATTAACCGTCACTGTGGCATAGCCGCCACTTGTGTGGCGCGAGTCCCGGCGGCACAACGCGGGCGGAGCGGTCGCCGGATCGAGCGGCCGAGGGGAGGATTGCCATGATCTCGAGCCGTACCGCGCTTCGCGCCCTTGCACTTGCCACCGCGCTGACCGCCTTCGCGGCGCCGGCCTCGGCCCAGCGGATCGACCGCAT
>JBDSMA010000133.1:0-5323 GCA_039916085.1 Sphingomicrobium sp. | reverse complement strand
CGAGCGCGGTCCGATCGGCAGCGACCTCTATTCCAACATCCATGCCGAGGCTCCGCCGTTCGTCGACCAGTCGACCGAAGCCAGCATCCTCGTCACCGGGATCAAGGTCATCGACCTTCTCGCCCCCTATGCCAAGGGCGGCAAGATCGGTCTGTTCGGCGGTGCCGGCGTCGGCAAGACCGTGCTCATCCAGGAACTGATCAACAACATCGCCAAGGGCCATGGCGGCGTTTCCGTTTTCGCCGGGGTGGGAGAGCGCACCCGCGAGGGCAATGATCTCTACCACGAGTTCCTCGACGCCGGCGTCATTGCCAAAGACAAGGACGGCAACCCGACCCCCGAAGGGTCCAAGGTCGCGCTTGTGTTCGGCCAGATGAACGAGCCGCCGGGTGCGCGCGCCCGCGTCGCTTTGTCCGGATTGACCCAGGCCGAATATTTCCGCGATGTCGAGGGCCAGGACGTATTGTTCTTCGTCGACAACATCTTCCGTTTCACCCAGGCCGGGTCGGAAGTGTCGGCGCTGTTGGGCCGCATCCCGTCGGCGGTCGGCTACCAGCCGACGCTGGCCACCGACATGGGCCAGTTGCAGGAGCGGATCACCTCAACCAACAAGGGCTCGATCACGTCGGTCCAGGCGATTTACGTTCCCGCCGACGATCTGACCGATCCGGCGCCGGCGGCGTCGTTCGCCCATCTGGACGCGACCACCACGCTCAACCGCGCCATTTCCGAATTGGGCATCTACCCGGCGGTCGATCCGCTGGATTCGACTAGCCGCGTGCTCACCGCCGCGGTTGTCGGTCAGGAGCATTACGAGACCGCCCGCGCCGTCCAGGAGACGTTGCAGAAGTATAAGTCGCTGCAGGACATCATCGCCATCCTCGGCATGGACGAGCTGAGCGAAGAGGATAAGCTGACCGTCGGCCGCGCCCGCAAGATTCAGCGCTTCCTCAGCCAGCCGTTCCACGTCGCCGAGGTATTCACCGGCATCCCCGGCAAGTTCGTCCAGGTCGAAGACACCGTCGCCTCGTTCAAGGCGGTGGTGAACGGCGAGTATGACCACCTGCCCGAAAGCGCCTTCTACATGGTCGGCGGCATCGAAGAAGCCATCGCCAAGGCAGAAAAAATGGCTCACGAGGCGTAATTGCTGCTTCCCCTCCCGCTCGCGGGAGGGGATCGAGGGGAGGGCCTGTGCCTGACCTTCACACCATCCAATAACAGTCCCTCCCCCTGCCCCTCCCGCAGGCGGGAGGGGGGAAGAAACAAAATGGCCGATCTTCACTTCGAACTCGTCACGCCCGAAAAGCTCGTTCGCTCGGAGGACGTGTACATGGTCGTCGTCCCCGGCGTCGAAGGCGAGTTCGGCGCGATGGCCGGTCATGCGCCGGTGATGACCATGCTCAAGGACGGCGCGCTCCAGGTCTACAAGACGCAAGGGTCGCAGCCCGAGACGATCGCCGTCACCGGCGGCTTTGCCGAGGTCGGCGACAACGGCCTGACGGTTTTGGCGGAAAGCGTGGAGGATTGATCCCGGCTCGATACTAACGGCCAATTCCCGGCGCCTGCTTTCCGCCGCATTGCGGCACGATTAGGGAATGGTGAGCGGCTAAGACCGAATTTGGCCTGAGCGTCGGCGCAACGTTAATCGGTTTTTTACCCTGATGCTGTTGTGTCGAAGCCCAGCCTATCCGAGGGATGATTTTCCGGCATGTACCAACCGAAACTCGTCGTCGATCCGGCATTAGCAGACGCCCCTTTGGCGCTCAGTGTCGTGATTCCGACCTTCAACGAAGTCGCCAACGTCGAAATCCTGCTCGAACGGATCGACCTCGCCCTTGCCGGCATCGAATGGGAAGCGATGTTCGTCGACGATGGGTCGAGAGACGGCACCGCCGAACTTGTCACGCGCCTCGCCCAGCAGGACCGCCGCGTCCGCCTGATCCGCCGCGTTGGCCGCCGCGGCCTGTCGTCGGCGGTGGTCGAGGGCGCCCTCGCTTCGACGTCGCCGGTTGTCGCGGTGATTGATGCCGACCTTCAGCATGACGAGAAGATCCTGCCCGACCTTTACCACGCCATTGCTGGCGGCAAGGAGCTGGCGATCGGCACGCGCTACGCCGCCGACGGATCGACCGGGGAGTGGGACGCCAAACGGTTGAAGATCAGCCGCTTCGCCACCGCGCTCGCCGCGCCGATCATGAAGACCCAGCTGTCGGACCCGATGAGCGGCTTTTTCGCGGTTCGCCGCGACGTGCTGCTCGAAGCCGCGCCGCATCTGTCGAGCGTCGGCTACAAGATCCTGCTCGATCTCGTCGCCTCCCACCCGCGGCGGCTGTCGCTGGCCGAGGTCGGCTACACCTTCGGCACCCGTCAGCATGGTGAATCCAAGCTCGATCAGACCGTCGCCCTCGAATATCTCGAGTTGCTGCTCGACAAGACCGTCGGCCGCTTGATCCCCGTCAAACTGATCATGTTCGGCGCGGTTGGAATGATCGGCGTGATCGTCCATCTGGCCATCCTCAAGCTCCTGCTAAGCGGCGCGAGCCTCGTGTTCGCCGCGGCCCAGGCCGGCGCCGTCATCGCCGCAATGACCTTCAACTTCGCGATGAACAACCGCTTCACTTACCGCGACCAGCAACTCAAGGGCCTTGGCTGGCTCAAGGGTCTCGCGACTTTCTACCTGGTCTGCTCGCTTGGCGCGGTCGCCAACGTGGGCATCGGCTCTCTAGTCTATGCGCGTTTGCCCGAATGGTGGGTCGCGGGCGTCGCCGGGGCGGTCGTCGGATCGGTGTGGAATTATGTCGCCAGCGGATGGCTGACGTGGACCAGGCGCTAAGCCGGAAGGGTCAGCCGACCATCGCCGCGACGCCGACCACCGACCAGCCAACGCTGGCGCGGTGCTTCGTCATCCTGCTGGTGGTCGTGCTGTTCACCCGCCTCGGCGAGTTCAACAACCCGCTGACCCACGTCGACGATCAATTCTACCTCTTCACCGGGAAAGCGATGCTCAACGGCGCGCTGCCCTATGTCGACGTGTGGGACAGAAAGCCGATCGGCCTGTTCCTGATCTATGAAGGCATCGCTGCCTTGGGCGGCGACAGCGTCATCGTCTATCATCTCGTCGCCGCGCTCGCCGTCCTCGGCACCGCCTTGGTCGTGATGCGGCTGGGCGAGCGGTTCGCTGGTCGTACCGCCGGCCTTCGCGCCGGGATCGCCTACATTGCGCTCCTCCCGACGATGGGCGGCGGCGGCGGCCAGTCCCCGGTCTTTTACAATTTGCTAATCGCGCTTGCGGCACTGCTGACGTTCGATGCGACCGTTCGCGCTGACCGCGGCCGCTGGCCCGCCGCGCTTGGCGCCATGGCGCTGTGCGGCCTCGCCATCCAGGTCAAGCCGACGACGATGTTCGAAGGCGCCTTTTTCGCTGTCCTGTTCCTCCTCGCCGAATGGCGCGAGACCCGCCGCTTTACCGGCGTCGCGGCCCTGGCCGCCGCGATGGCCGCGATGGCCGCTTTGCCGACGCTGATCGCCTTTGGCGTCTATGCCATGCTTGGCCACGCCTGGGACATGTGGTTCGCGACCGTCGTGTCGATCTTCAACCGTACGCCGCTCACCCTGAAGGAGCGGTTCGGCGACGTGCCGCAGATGCTGCTGTTCCTCGGCGTGCCCTTGCTCGTCACCTTCAGCGCCCTCGTCGTCCAGTGGCGCGGCAACGGCCGTGACCGCGTTACTATGTTCCTCGCCGGCTGGCTGGCGGCGGCATTTGTCGGCTTCCTCTCGGTGCCCAACTTCTTCAACCATTACACGCTGCCGCTGATGCTGCCGATGAGCGTGATCATGGCCCGCCTGTTCGCCGATCGCCGAGACGGCCTGCTGTTCGCGCTGATGGTCGTCGCGGTACCGATTTTGATCGAGGCACCGACGCCCAAGCATTTGTTCGAGCGCCGCTCCAGCTTCGACCGCCTGGCCCAGACCATCCACCGCGACCTTCATGGCGGCTGCCTCTATATCTATTACGGCCCGACCTACCTCTACAGCGCGGCCAACGCCTGTCATCTCTCGCCTTATGTGTTTCCCGACCACCTCGAAACCGAGGTCGAGGCCCCCGCCTTGCCGGTGTCGCCCGAAGCGGAGGTCGAACGCATTTTCGCGCATAAGCCAGCAGTGGTCATCACCGGCCGTCGCAAATTCCTCACCCGCAACAACCGCACGGCGGCGATCGTCGAGCGGCATTTGTGGTGCGAATATCGACTGGCGCGGCACATCAAGGCCTCGTCCAAGCGGACGCTGGAGATGTGGACCCGCCGGCCCGATCCGCTGATCCCCTGCCCCGCGGCCCACCCTCCGCTCGGGATCGTCCAGACGAGCAGCAGTTAGGCTTTTCTAAAAGTTTGGGCGCTATTCACCATTGCAATTGTCCCTGAATTGCAAGGGTTGGGTTGAACATGAACGCATTCGGCAAGCGCAGCGGACTGAGCGGAAGCCAGCGTCCGAACTTCGGCGTCGCGCGCCCGATGAAGTCGGGCCCGGGCGGCGGCGGCGGCGGCGGCGCTGGCGACGATCAGTTTCCGCCGGTCGAAGAGGACGATGCTGAAGAGCCGTTTCCGGCCGAGCCTTCGTCCGGCCCGCCGATGGTACCCGGCGGCGCCATGGACCGTCTCAACCAGCGCCAGAACGCCAGCGGCGCGCAAGGGTCCAGCAAGGTCGAGGGCTTCGAGGCCTCGGTCCACCGCATCAAGGAGCAGGTGCTTCCCCGCCTGCTCGAACGGGTCGATCCGGAAGCGGCCGCGACTCTCGGCAAGGACGAGCTCGCCGAAGAATTCCGCCCGATCATCTCCGAGGTCCTCGCCGAGCTCAAGATTACCCTGAACCGCCGCGAGCAGTTCGCGCTCGAAAAGGTGCTGGTCGACGAACTGCTCGGTCTCGGGCCGCTCGAGGAACTGCTCGCCGACCCGGCGATCAGCGACATCATGGTCAACGGTCCCGACCAGACCTACATCGAGCGCAAGGGCAAGCTCGAGCTTGCCCACATCCAGTTCCGCGACGAAGAGCATCTGTTCCAGATCGCCCAGCGGATCGTCAACAAGGTCGGCCGCCGCGTCGACCAGACCACCCCGCTGGCCGACGCCCGTCTGCCCGATGGCAGCCGCGTCAACGTCATCGTCCCGCCGCTGTCCTTGCGCGGCACCGCGATCTCGATCCGCAAATTCTCCGAAAAGCCGATCACGCTCGACATGATGCGCGGCTTCGGCTCGATGTCGGAGAAAATGGCGACGGTGCTCAAGATCGCCGGCGCCAGCCGCATGAACATCGTCATCTCGGGCGG
>JBDSMA010000132.1:0-3017 GCA_039916085.1 Sphingomicrobium sp. | reverse complement strand
GTTACGCACCCGTGCGCCACTAGACCCGAAGGTCTCGTTCGACTTGCATGTGTTAGGCATGCCGCCAGCGTTCGTTCTGAGCCAGAATCAAACTCTCAAGTTGATGACCGACAAGCCAGGCGGAATAAGCCTGGCAGGCCGGTATCTCCGGGAGCCGTTCCTGCACAAATATACAAACTGGTGTGTTTGCGTATGAGGACATTTGCTTCCTCCACCCCGGCAAGCCGCGGCGAAAGTCACATTAAGGAACGGCATAAATTTACCGATCGTTCGATACCCAGAGGCTATCGAAGACCGGGCCGCCGCCCACATGTCCCTTCATCTAGACCAACAATGTCAAAGAGCCGACGCGTCTCTACCCCCGGTTCGTTTGGTTCCGGGTGTCGGTTTGCCGACTGAAAGAGGCGCGAAACGGAGGCGGTCCAAAGAGGCCGCCCTCGCTGCTGTGAGGGGGCATATATGGAGAGAGGGCCCAAGCGTCAACGAGTTTTTTGATTTTTCCCGGACGGCGCCGGCCAATCCAGCCGAGAACGACGAAAATCCCATGCCTCAGAAGAGGTTAGGCGCGCTGGATATAGTCGCGTAGCGCCGCTGCCTCCGCCTCGATCCGCTCGATGCGATATTTGACCAGGTCACCGATCGAGACAATTCCCCGAATCTCGCCCGATTCCACCACCGGCAAGTGGCGGATGCGGCGTTGAGTCATCGTCCCCAGCGCGGCAAGGATCGGGGTAGCCATGGTCACCGTCACCGCCGGTGCGCTCATCACCCGCTCGACCGGCCAGTCAAGCGCGCCCGCGCCATGTTCGCTGAGGCAGCCGACCAGGTCGCGCTCGGAGAAGATGCCGGCGATAGCGCCCTCCCCATCGAGCACCGGCACCGCGCCGATCCGGCGATCAGCCAGCAGCGACACAGCCTCGCGAACCGACGCGCCCGAGGTGAGGGTCGCGACCTCGCTGCCCTTGCCCGCCAGGATCGCTGAAATGGTCATGCCGCTTGCTCCCTCGCGTAATTGGAGTCGCGTGAAGGATTGAACCTGTCACGCCCGCGCGCCAAAGGGAAGCATGGCAGGACCCGACCCCGTCACGGACGCCGCGCCGCCGATCACTAGGACATCGAATGACCCACGACCATAATATCCCCGTCCTCCGCGTCGTTCCCGGGCCGAGCGACATCAACGCCAACGGCCATATCTTCGGCGGATGGGTGCTCAGCCAGATGGACATCGCAGCGGGCATCGTCGCGTCGCGTCGCGCCAATGGCGCGGTGGCGACGGTGGCGATCGAGCGAATGGAGTTCATCGCTCCCATCCATCTCCGAGACTTGATTTCGGTCTACGCACAGGTCGAGCGGATCGGGCGCTCGTCGATGCAGATCAAGATCGAGGTGATCGCAACTCGCGACCGCGGGGAAACCGACGTCAAGGTCACCGAGGGCCTGTTCACCTTCGTCGCGATCGACGACGGCGGCCACCCGCGCCCTGTCGACGCGTCTTGATAGGGAAAGGGGTCTCGCGCCGGATTGACGCGGGACCCCCTGTACTGACCGAAACCTGGTGCAGCTACGCGCCCAGACCTAGAATTTGACCTGACTGAACACACCAAATTCGTCGTAGGTGCCTCGCACGTCACTGAGCGGCACCGTACCGCCGCCAATCGTCCCGTTGGACGTCGATATGGCGCCGAACGCCCGATCGCGCTTGTAAACCGCGGCGACATCGACCCCCTTGGTGATGGCATAGGAAGCGCCGACGTTGAAATAGTTTTCCTGCGCCGGGGCGTTGGTCGTGCGGTTCGGGTTGACCCAGTCGTACCGGCCGAACAGCGACACCTTGTCGTTGACCGCAAACGATCCGAACGCCGAGTAACCGTCGGTCCGGTCAGTCGCAACGCTGGTGACATTCCCCCAGTTCGTGGCGCGGAAATATTCGGCTCCGAAGCGAACTCTCTTGCCGACATAGGCGATCAGCGCATCGGCGCGAGTAGCGCGATGGAGGGCCGGCGCGATATCGCTCTGCTTGCCGAGCTTGCCGGTATAGCCGCCGACCGCGAGAACCACTTCCGGGATCGGCTTGAACGAGACACGGCCTTCAAGATCGATGGTGTTCGAGCTGCGGCTGAGCGTCCTGAAGCCCGCGCCGTTGATCGCCGAAGCCGCATAGCCGAGCTTGCCACCAAGGGCCGTGCCGGAGAAGTGGACACCCCAATCGCTCGACGTCCCGTATTTGGTTCGATCGATCAGTACATTCTCGACGTAGCGGAAGCCGTAGATGTCCTCGACGAACGGAACCCAAGGGAGATCGGCGGCGCCGACCCGGAAGATAGCGGCGTCGCTAAGCTTGGCCTGAAGGTAGGCTTTCTTCACATAGAGGAGAACATCCTTGGTGGTGCCGTTGGCACCGTAACGGAAGTCGGTCGTGAGGTTGGCCGAGAATGTCTTGTCGAAGCTGTGATCGACCGACAGATAGAAGCGCTTGAGCTCGGTCTGAGTGCCATTGTCGGACTGGTTTGCACCGCCCAGCTTATGGTCGATCGAGCTTATGTTGAGGAACGCCTTGCCGCCAATCTTGGTGCTCGAAGCCCAGGCGGCCTTGTCCCAGCTGGGTTGAGCCTTGGCCTGCGACGTCTTCATCCCATCAATTTGCGCCTGCATGGCGTCGATCTGGGCCTGGAGCATGTTGATCCTGGCCTGGGCGTCATCGACCGACGAGGCGGCGATGGTCGCGTTCGCCGTCGCATCCGACGTATCCGGCTGGGCGTCCTGGGCAATGGCCGATCCAGCGGCCATGAGAGCGCTGGTTGCCAGCAGTGTGCGAATCAAAATCGAGCGAGTCATTATATTTCCTTTCTCTCCTCCCGTTCCCCCGGGAGAGATTCGGGCGCGCCCCTGTTCCGGTTATTCGGAAAAAGGCGCGCCCGCAGATGCGGACGATATTGCTATTTGAGGATCGACAGGTTGAGCGGAGCCAAGGTCCGCGCGGCTTGCTGGCTACGCGCCCGCACCCCGTTCGGCGAGGC
>JBDSMA010000131.1:0-14225 GCA_039916085.1 Sphingomicrobium sp. | reverse complement strand
ACCGACCATGCGATGACCGAGGAACGCACCGCCATCAGCCGCCGGTGAGCGGCGTCAGTACCGGCGGTCAGCGAGGCGAAAATCGGCGCGCAGCCGGGCGGGTCGACGATCACGGCCAGGGTGATGAAGGCGGTGGTGAATAGCTCGATCATAGTGACTTGTCGTAGCGGAAATGCTCGCGCCGCGCCGCCGAAACCATCGTGTTGCGGATGAGGCAGGCGATGGTCATCGGCCCAACCCCGCCCGGCACCGGGGTGATCGCGCCCGCGACCTCGCGCGCGCTGGCAAAATCGACGTCGCCGACGAGACCCGCCTCGGTGCGGTTGATGCCGACGTCGATGACGCAGGCGCCGGGGTTGAGCCAGTCGCCCTTGATCATTTCGGGCCGACCGACTGCGGCGACGACGATGTCGGCCTGGCGCACGACATCCGGCAGGTCGCGGGTGCGGCTGTGGGCGATGGTCACGGTGCAGTTGTCGCCAAGCAGCAGCAGCGCCATCGGTTTGCCGACGATGTTCGAGCGGCCGATCACAACGGCGGCCTTGCCGCTCAAATCGCCGAGCGTGGCGCGGAGCAATTTGAGGCAGCCCAGCGGCGTGCAGGGGACGAAGCCGGAAAGCCCAATCGCGAGACGCCCGGCGTTGACTGGGTGGAAGCCGTCGACGTCCTTGTCGGGGTCGATGCGGGTGATGATCACTCGCTCGTCGATCTGCGGCGGGAGCGGCAGCTGGACGAGGATGCCGTCGACCGCGGGGTCGGCGTTGAGCCGGTCGACCAGCGCCACCAGCTCGTCCTGGCTGGCGTCGGCGGACAGGCGGTGCTCGAAGCTCGCCATCCCCGCGTCGAGGATCGCCTTGCCTTTGGCGCGGACATAGACCGCGCTGGCGGGATCGTCGCCGAGCAGCACCACCGCGAGGCCCGGGGCGCGGCCGGTGACTTCGCGGAAGCGGGCCACTTCGCGCGCCACATCGGCGCGCAGCGCGGCCGCCGCCGCCTTGCCGTCGATGATCGTGGCGCTCATGTAATCGTCGGGCCGACTTCGAGCAGGATGCCGGGCAACAGCTTGTCGCGGATCAGGAAGATCGCCAGCAGGATGACCAGCGGCGAAAAGTCGATTCCGCCGAAATCGGGCAACAATTTCTGGACCGGGCGATAAAGCGGCGCGGTGATCCGGTCGAGCCCGCGAAGCAGCGAGCGTACCAGGTTCGAGGAGGTGTTGATCACGTTGAACGCGACCAGCCAGCTGAGGATGACTTGTGCGAAGATGATCCAGGTCAGGACCATGAGGATGAAGTCGACGATGCCGATGAGCGTGTAAATCATGGCGCCGGTCTAGCCGCCCGTGCCGCGCCGCACAATCGCAGGTGTAGCCAAATCGCGGTCTAGGGCGCGAAGCGGTTTGGCTGCGCCTCGGCCAGTACCAGCACGAAGGTTTCGCCCGGCGCGATCCATTCGGCGATGGGGGTCCAGCCGCCGGCGAGCAGCAGCAGCCGGCCTCCGCGCGGGCCATATTTGTGGCTGTTCTCGGTGTGGATGCCGGCCCCCTTGGCGAAGGTGAAGCGCTGGCTTTCAACGGTGAACTCGACATCGCGGGTCGCGACCAGGTGCATCTCGATACGCGCCAGCATGTCGTTCCAGCGCGCGTCATGGACGAATGCCTCCACCGGAATGTCGCCGCCAAGCTCGCGGTTGATACGAGTCAGCAGGTTCAGGTTGAACTCGGCGGTGACTCCCTCGGGGTCGTCATAGGCGGCGATCAATTGGTTGACCGGCTTGATCCGGTCCATCCCGATCAACAGCTGCGCGCCGGTGCCGAGCGTGGTGCGGAAGTGGCGCAGCAGATCGGTCGCGCTGCGCGGCACGAAATTGCCGATCGTCGAGCCGGGGAAGAAGCCGAGCCGCGGCATCGCCGATATATGCGGCGACAGCTCGATTGGCTGGGTGAAATCGGCCTCGATCGGCTCGACCTTAAGCCCCGGATGGTCGGCGGCGAGCGCGGCGGCGCTATCGCGGAGATAGTCGCCGCTGATGTCGATCGGGACGTAAGCGGCGGCGGCGATGGCGTCGATCAGCAGGCGGATCTTGGTTGCCGAGCCGGCGCCGAACTCGACCACCGCGCTGCCCGCCTCAACCTTGGTGGCAATGTCGGCGGCGCGCGCTTCCAACAGCGCGGCCTCGGTGCGTGTCGGGTAATAGCTCGGCAGGCGGGTGATATCGTCGAACAGCTCCGAGCCGCGCCGGTCGTAGAGCCAGCGAGCCGGGATTGCCGGGATCGGTTCAGCAAGGCCAGCCAGCACGTCAGCGCGGAACTGCGGGTCGGCGGCGTCAGGCGTTGCGAGCAAGGCGGACCCCTGTGAACTGCCAACGCGCCGTGGGCGGGAAGAAGTTGCGGTAGGAGGCGCGGCTATGCCCGCGCGGGGTGGCACAGCTGGCGCCCTTCAGCACCATCTGCCCGCTCATGAACTTGCCATTATATTCGCCGACCGTTCCTTTTTCGGGCGCGAAGCCGGGGTAGGGCAGATAGGCGGATCCGGTCCATTGCCAGACGTCGCCGAACGGGCCGCCGCCGGGCTTGGGAATGACCGCGCCCGCATGGTCGAGCTGGTGGCCGAGCATCGGGTCGGCGCTGTCGAACGCCACTTCCCACTCGGCCTCGGTCGGCAGTCGGGCGCCGGCCCAGCGGGCAAAGGCTTCGGCCTCATAGAAACTGACATGATCGACCGGGGCGGCGAGGTCTAACGGCCGGCGGCCGGCGAGGGTGAAGGCTTCGCCCTTGCCGCGCCAGTAGAGCGGGGCGGCGATGCTTTCGCGCTGGACCCAGTCCCAGCCTTCGCTGAGCCACAAAGCGGGCGTGCCATAGCCGCCGTCGGCGACGAATTCGGCCCATTCGCCATTAGTGACGCAGTGGTTGGCGATGGTGTGGGAGTGGAGCAGAGAGCGGTGGCGCGGCCGCTCGCAATCGAAGGCGAAGCCGTCCTCGCTTGCGCCGATCTCGACCAGCCCGTCGCGGCCGGGGTGCCAGGCGACCGGCTCGGCGTCGAAGCATGGTGCCGGCTCGAGCGGTGCATAGGCCGGCTCGAGCGGGTTTTCAGCCAAGGTGGCGAGGATGTCGGTCAGGAACAGTTCCTGATGCTGCTGTTCATGCTCGATGCCGAGCGCGACGAGCTTGAGCGCGGCGGGGTTGAGGTTGGGCAGGGCAGTAGCGAGCGCCTCATCGACTTCCGAGCGCCAGGCGCGGACCTCGTCGAGGCTTGGGCGGCTGATCATTCCGCGCTTCAGACGCGGATGGCGCTCGCCCTCGCCATCATAATAGCTGTTGAACAGATAAGCCCAGCGCTCGTCGTGGAGCGTGTATCCGGGGACATGGTCGCGCAGCACGAACGTCTCAAAGAACCAAGTGGTGTGGGCGAGATGCCATTTGGCGGGTGAGGCGTCTGGATGCGGCTGAATCGTCGCGTCGGCGTCGCTCAGCGGCGCGGCGAGGGCGAGTGTCAGGGCGCGGGTCGCGGCGACCCGCTCGCTTAATCCGCTTTCTAGCTGGTTCGCGTGGCGCCGGGTTGCCACAGGACATCGCCTCCCTCATCCGCCGCGACCGAACGCGCGGCGACGAATAAATGGTCCGACAGCCGGTTGAGATAGGCCAGCGCGTCGCGGCTGACCTGCTCCTCGCCGGCCAGCGCGACCGCGGCGCGCTCGGCGCGGCGGGCGGTGGCGCGGGCAAGGTGGAGCAGGGACACGGCCATTGATCCGCCGGGCAGGATGAAACTGGTCAGCGGGGCGAGACGCGCGTTCATCGCGTCGATTTCTTCCTCAAGCCGCTCGACCTGGCGGGCGACGATGCGCAACGCATGGTCCTCGAACTCACCGCCGAACGGGGTGGCAATGTCGGCGCCCAAATCGAACAGCTCATTTTGAATGCGCCGTAGCCGCTCAGTCAGTTCGCCGGGTCCGATGGCGGCGATCGCGGCGCCCAGCGCGCTATTGGCCTCGTCGACCTCGCCGATCGCGGTCATCCGCGCGCCGGACTTGGACGCCCGGCTGCCGTCGACCAGCCCGGAACTGCCGTCGTCGCCGGTACGGGTGTAAATCTTGTTGAGCTTGACCAGGGTCAGCCCTTGCCGCTGGCCAAGGCGAGAATGACGATGACGATAACGATCGCGATGCCCTGAAACAGCACGCGTTTCTGCATGTAATTCTGCTGCTGCTGGCCGGTGACGTCCTTGCCCGAGGCCATCGCGATGACCCCGCGGACGAGGACATAGGCGGTCGCGCCCATTGCGCCGACGAGGAGAATGATGAGGAGGATGTTCATGGCCGTTACTTAGCCTTCCGACAGGCGAAATCCTAGGGGCAGGCTGCTGGCGGCAAGATCGGCCGCCAGCGCAGGTCCGTCGAGCCCGGCCAAGCGCATCGCCGCCAGCGTCGGGGCCCGGTCGCGCTTGGCAAGGCGGCGGCCGTCGTCATGGGTCACCAAAGGGTGGTGGAGATAGGCCGGGGCGGGCAGGCCGAGCAGCGTCTGCAGCAGGCGTTGGACCGGCGTCGATGGGCGCAGATCGGCGCCGCGCACGACAAGCGTTACACCGCTGGCCGCATCGTCAACGACGCAGGCGAGATGGTAGGAGGAGGGCGCGTCCTTGCGCGCCAGCACCGCGTCGCCAATGTCCTCGCGCCGGGCCGTGAAGCGCACGCCGCTTTGCTCAACCCATTGCGGCAAGCCGGCAATCGCCAGTGCCGCCGCCGCGTCCAGTCGCCAGCTATGCGGCAATTCGGCACGGCGCGCAGGGTCATCCTTGAGATCGCGGCAGGTGCCGGGATAGGCGCCCCCGGCGTCGCCATGCGGCGCGGTCAAAGACAAAGCGATATCGGCGCGGGTACAGAAACAGGGGTAAGCGAGGCCCATCGCGCGCAGACTGTCGAGTGCTTCGGCATAAACCGCCGTCCGCCGCGACTGGACCAGTGGCTCGCCATCGATCGCCAGCCCCAGCCACGCAAGATCCTCAACGATGCCGTCGACATATTCGGGGCGGCAGCGGCCGGGATCGAGGTCCTCGATGCGCAGCAGGAAGCGCGTCCCATGCGTCCGGCCAAGCACCGCCGAAAAGGCGTGACCGAGATGGAGCCGCCCGCTCGGCGAAGGGGCAAAGCGGGTGATTTTCATTGGCCCGCAGGGACACAAAGCAGCGATCGCTCGAAACGCCCTTGACGGCGACTCTGCAATCTAAGATTCATCACCATGTCACGCCGGCTTGGCATCCGGCGCGTCACAAGGGAAGCGGGTCCGTGCGGCCTTCTCCTCCTTGCGTGCGACGAGGCCGGGGAGCGCAGTTCGGATCGACCGGACGAAAGGCTTTGCGCGCTCGTGTATCACGCCGATCTCATTCGCCATCCCGATGGCTGCCCCGCGCTGGTGCTCAACGCCGATTACACGCCCTTGAGCTATTACCCGCTGTCGCTGTGGCCGTGGCAGACCGCCGTCAAGGCGATGTTCCTTGAGCGGGTCGACGTCGTGTCGCATTACGACCGCGAGGTGCACAGCCCGTCGGCGAGCCTCAAGCTGCCGTCGGTGATCGCGCTCAGGCAATATGTCCGGCCCAACGAATATCCGGCATTCACCAGGTTCAACCTGTTTCTCCGCGACCGTTTTCGCTGCGTCTATTGCCATTCTCACCGGGAATTGACCTTCGACCATGTCGTGCCGCGCGCCCAGGGTGGGCGGACAACGTGGGAGAATGTCGCCACCGCCTGCGCCCCGTGCAACCTCAAGAAGGGTGGCCGCACCCCCCGCCAGGCGCAGATGCACATCGAACGCGAGCCGATCCGCCCGACCAGCTGGCAATTGCAGGACCACGGCAAGAGTTTCCCGCCCAATTATCTCCACCAAAGCTGGCGCGACTATCTCTACTGGGACATCGAACTCGAGCCGTGAGCCTAAGGCGCTGTTAACCATTTTCGTTCAGGAAGGGCGAGCATGACCAAATCGCCGAACCCGCCCCGCCTGTTGATCGTCGAGCCCAACAAAGGCGCGCTGGGGATGATGGCCAAAAGGCTGTCTGAAGCGGGCTATCGGGTGATCGCCAGCGACCAGCCGAGCGCGGCGGTGGCTGAGCTTCACCGAGTCCCGGTCGACCTGGTCATCGCCGAATTGCGCATGCCGGGACTGAGCGGCCTCGAACTGGCGCGGCTGGTGCGCGACGACAGCGTGCTCAAAGACACGCCGTTGATCCTGATCGCCGGGCGGTCCGACGCCAGCGGCGCGATCGAGGGGTTCGCCGCCGGGGCCGACGATGTCGTCGCCAAGCCGTTCGACTTCGATGTGCTGGTGGCGCGGGTCGCGCGGCTGCTGGCGCGGGCCAAGGCGGTCAAGGAATTGCGCCACGACAATGCGACGCTGGATGCGCGGGTCGTGACCCGGGCGATCGAGCTGGGCGAGGCCCGGGCCGCGCTCAAGGAGAGCGAGGCCGAGCGCGTCCGCCTGCAGGCGATGGTCAAGCGCGCCTAGCGGGTCGCGAGATATTCTTCGATCGCCGGGCGAAGATCATCGCGCCCGAGCGCGATCGCCAGATTGGCCAGCACGAACCCGGCCTTGTCGCCGCAGTCATATCGCACAGCATCGACCGTCAGCGCGTTGAACGGTTGCTCGCCGATCAGCCTGGCGAGCGCGTCGGTCAGCTGAATCTCGCCGCCCGCGCCGGTTTCGCCTCGGTCGAGGATCCGCATCACGTCGGGCTGGAGGATGTAGCGGCCGACCACGCCGAGCCGCGATGGCGCATCCTCGGGGCGCGGCTTTTCGACCAGGCCGAGCACTGCGGTAGCGAGTCCGTTGGCCGCGCCGGGCGTGATGATGCCGTAGCTCGCGGTGCGGTCCGCCGGCACTTCCTGAGCGCAGACGATGTTACCGCCTAACTCTTCATAGGCGTCGACCATCTGTTTCAGCGCGCCGGGTTTGCCGACCATCAGATCATCGGGCAGCAGCACCGCGAACGGCTCATCGCCGACGATATGCCGGGCGCACCACACGGCATGGCCGAGGCCAAGCGGCTGCTGCTGCCGGACCGCGACAATCTCGCCGAAGCCGGAGCGCGAGGATCCGAGCGACTCGAGACTCTTTCCGGCCTTTTCCATCGTCGCTTCGAGCTCGAAGCCCATGTCGAAATAATCGACCAGGCTCGATTTGCCGCGGCCGGTGACGAAGATCATCTGTTCGATGCCGGCCTCGCGCGCCTCATCGACGGCGTATTGGATCAACGGGCGGTCGACGACCGTCAGCATTTCCTTGGGCATGGTCTTGGTCGCCGGCAGCAGGCGCGTGCCCAGACCGGCGACGGGGAAGACGGCCTTGCGGACGGGCAAGCGGCTCACCGCGGCTCCTGCACATTATCGGGGCCGGTGGTGACGGCGGCGGGTTCCGTGCTCGCTGTTGGCGATGCCGGGGCAAGCCCGGCGTCGGGGGGCGGCAGGTCGAACCGGTCGGCCTTTAGCGGTTGCGAGCGGCGCATCAGCTCATCGACCCGCTGGGGCCGCGCCTGGGTGGTGTAAGCGAGCAGCTCGGTCGCGTCGGGGGTGTGGGCCGCCATCATCGGCTTGACCGGCAGCGACTGGCCGCCGGCGGGAACCAGCGGTCCGACCTTGCCACACGCGGCAAGCCCGATCAGCGCAGCGGCGATCGTCAGTCGGTGAACCATCATTGTCCCTCCCGCTTGGCCAGGACGGCCCGCGCCGCGGCGATCGCTTCCCTTACCCTGACCGGGGCGGTCCCGCCAGCCGAGGTGCGCGCCGCGACCGATGCTTCGACCGGCAGCCGGGCAAGGGCCGCCTCGGCAATGCGCGGATCGACCGCCTGCAGCTCAGCCAGGGTCAGCGCGTCAAGCGATTTATCCGCGGCTTCGGCGGCGGCGACCGCGCGGCCAGCGATGTGGTGCGCTTCGCGAAACGGCACGCCAGCCTCGGCGGCCAGCCAGTCGGCGAGATCGGTTGCGGTGGCATGTCCGGCGGCGGCGGCAGCGCGCATCGCCGCGGGCACGAACTCGAGGTCGGCGACCATCCCGGCCATCGCCGCGAGGCTGAGGGTCAGCAGGTCATGCGCGTCGAACAGCGGCGGCTTGTCGTCTTGAAGATCCTTCGAATAGGCCAGCGGCAGGCCTTTCAGCAGTACCAGCAGCGCAACCAGGTCGGCGATGATCCGCGCGCTGTGGCCACGAACCAGCTCGGCGGCGTCGGGGTTGCGCTTGTTGGGCATGATCGAGGAGCCGGTCGACCAGGCGTCGGGCAAGTTCACGAACCCGAACGGCTGCGATGCCCACAGGATGATTTCCTCGGCCAGGCGCGAGAGATGCACCGCGGTGAGCGCAGCGGCGTGAAGGTAGTCGACCACGAAATCGCGGTCGCTGACCGCGTCAAGGCTGTTGGCGGTCGGCCGGTCGAAGCCGAGCGCGGTGGCGGTCGAGTCGCGATCAACGGCGAAACCGGTCCCCGCAAGTGCGGCGCTACCGAGCGGCGATTCGTTCATCCTGGCGCGGGCGTCGGCAAAGCGGCTGCAGTCGCGCACAAGCATCTCGCGATAG
This sequence comes from Sphingomicrobium sp., assembly GCA_039916085.1. Lineage (GTDB taxonomy): Bacteria > Pseudomonadota > Alphaproteobacteria > Sphingomonadales > Sphingomonadaceae > Sphingomicrobium. The sequence goes on along the minus strand of JBDSMA010000131.1, from coordinate 5,664 downwards.
GCCATCAGGTGGTGGCCCAGGGTCACCGGCTGGCCCGACTGCAAGTGGGTGAAGCCGGGCATCACGGTGCTGGCGTGCTCGTCGGCACGGACGATCAGCGCATCTTCGAGCGCGGCGATGCCGGTCACTGCTTGGTCGATGGCGGAACGAACGAATAGCTTGAAGTCGGTCGCCACCTGGTCGTTGCGGCTGCGCGCGGTGTGAAGCCGGCCAGCGGGCTCGCCGATCAGCTGCGACAGGCGATGCTCGACGTGCAGGTGGATGTCTTCAAGCGCCTCGTCCTCGGTCAGCTTGCCGGCGTCATATTCAAGCCCGACAGCGGCCAGTCCTTCGTCGATTGCGCGCGCATCGGCGTCGCTGAGGATGCCCTGACGGCCAAGCATGGCGGCATGGGCGCGGCTGGCGGCAATATCTTCTCGCCACAAGCGCTTGTCGATCGCGATCGAGGCATTTATCGCGCGCATCACCGCGGTCGGGCCGCCCGCGAAGCGCCCGCCCCACATTTGATTGGAATTGCCCGTGCGCCCGATGTTCCCTCTCCTCGCGGCGTTGCTCATGCTGGCCGCGGGTTGCGATAGGCAAAAGCAGGAGGCGCCTCAAGCGTCGCCTGTTGACGAAGGCATGCCAACCAAGGGCGTCGACCGCAGCCACAAGGGTGACGCGGCACCGGAGGTAACGTTCAAGGACCCTGACGGCGGCGATATCAGCATGGCGGAGTTCGCGGGCACGCCGGTGCTGGTCAATCTATGGGCGACGTGGTGCGCGCCGTGTGTCAAGGAACTGCCGACGCTCGATGCGCTGGCCAGAACCCACGACATTGACGGCAAGCTCGGCGTGATCGCGGTCAGCCAGGACAGCGGGCCGCTCAATTCGGTCAAGGCGTTCCTCAAGCTGCACGGTATCACCGATTTGGGCGCCTATCACGACCCCGGCATGGAGCTGTCCAGCGCGCTCGGCGTGCAAGTGATGCCAACGACCTTGCTGTACGACAAGGACGGGCGCGAGGTGTGGCGCTTTGTCGGCGACCTCGACTGGACAGGGGCGCAAGCCAAGGCGCTGCTGGCGGAGACTAGTCCCGCAACAATTCGTTGATCGAGGTTTTCGAGCGGGTGCGCTCGTCGACCCGCTTTACGATCACCGCGCAGGCCAGGCTGGGATCGCCGTCCTTGCCTGGCAGCGCGCCGGGGACGACCACCGAGTAGGCCGGCACGCGTCCGAACATTATTTCGCCGGTGGCGCGGTCGACGATCTTGGTCGACGCACCGAGGAACACACCCATCGACAGCACCGCGCCTCGTTCGACGACGACTCCTTCGGCGACTTCGGACCGCGCGCCGATGAAGCAATCATCCTCGATAATCACCGGCCCCGCCTGGAGCGGCTCGAGCACTCCCCCAATCCCGGCGCCGCCCGAAATATGAACGTTGCGACCGATCTGCGCACAGCTGCCGATGGTCGCCCAGGTATCGACCATCGTTCCTTCGCCGACCCGCGCACCAATGTTGACGAAGCTCGGCATGAGCACCGCGCCGGGAGCGATGTAGGCACCACGCCTGACGATCGCACCGGGCACCGCGCGGAAGCCGGCGGCGGCGAATTCTTGCGCCTGCCAGCCGAGGAACTTCGACGGCACCTTGTCCCACCAGGGCGCCCCACCCGGGCCGCCAGGGATTGCCGTCATCGGGTTGAGGCGAAAGCTTAGCAGCACGGCTTTCTTGAGCCACTGGTTGACTGTCCAGCCGGCGGGCCCCGGCTCAGCCACCCGCATCGTGCCCGAATCGAGCGCGTCGAGCGCGGCTTCGACAGCGTCGCGCAAGGTCGTACAGTCGAGATCAAGCGAATCCCTTTGCTCCCACGCGCCATCGATAATGGTCTGGAGTTCGGTCATGCGGTGTCCTTCGTGATCCGGTCGAGCCATTCGCCGACGTCGGCGATGGTCAGGTCGATGAAATCGGGGTGGTGCCCGTGATTGCCGCGTTCCGAGCCATTGTCGACCCATATGGTGGTCATGCCCAATGCTTTGGCGGGCTGTAAATTCTGCGCCATGTCCTCGACCATCAGCGCCTTGGCCGGATCGATCGCGAACTTCTCGAGCAACAGGCGGTAACCGTGCGCATCTGGCTTGGGACGAAGCCCCGCGGCGTGAATGTCGTGAACCGCGTCGAACTGATCGGCAATACCCAGGGCGCCGAGCACCCGGTTGGCATAAGGCGCGTCGCCGTTGGTGAAAATCAGTTTCTGTCCAGGCAGCCGATCGAGTCCGCGCGCGAGCCGGTCGTCGCGCGCGACTCGGTCGAGCGGGATGGCGTGGACGTCCTCGAGGAAGTGATGCGGATCGACATCCTGCTCGCGCATCAGGCCCGCCAAAGTCGTGCCGTGAGCATGGAAATGCTCTTTCTGCACGCGCCGGGCCTCGGTACGGTCAACGTCGAGCAGACGCGAAATGTAAGCGCCCATCCGTTCGTCAATCAACGCGAACAGTCCGGTCGCCGCGGGGTAGAGGCAATTGTCGAGGTCGAAGACCCAATGACGTATATGGGAAAAGCGTGGATCCATGCCGCGCGGCGCCTAGCGGTTTTTTTTCCTTCAGCAAATTGAAAGCTTTCCTTAAGCATATACTGTATAGGAAATTGTATTGTTTTCCATGAGCTTGGATGGGGTGTGAGGAAAATGAACCGTCTCTTGGCAACGACAGCCTGCGGGCTGATGCTGGCGCTTTCGGCCTGCGGCGGCGGCGGTGGAGGGTCGGCGCCGGTGCGCTCGACTCCAACGCCGACTCCGACCCCGACGCCAACTCCGACGCCAACCCCCACGCCGACGCCGACCCCGACATCGACCAACTTCAATACCAGCGAATATCAGCGCTCCAACGGCGCGGTTTCGTCGGGCGCGATCACCGCGTGGCAGAACGGATCGACAGGGCAGGGTGTCAAGCTGGCGATCATCGACAGCGGCATCAATCCGGACCTGGCCGAGTTTACCGGGCGCATCGACCCGGCCAGCCGCGATGTGGCTGGCACGCGGCCGCTGGCGGACACCGATGGCCATGGCACGGCGGTCGCCGCGACCGCGGCCGGCGCGCGTAACGATGCGCAGAACATGGGCGTGGCGTTCAATGCCACGATCATCGCCCTGCGCGCGGACGCGCCGGGAACTTGCGCCGACACGACGGCCACCGGCGGCTGCAACTTCTATGACAGTGCGATCGCCACCGGCGTCGATGCGGCGCGGGTCGCCGGAGCCCGGGTCATCAATATGTCGTTGGGCGGGGACCCGATGGGGACGGATCTGCTGAGCGCGGTCGGCCGGGCGGTGGATGCCGGAATTGTGATCGTGATTTCGGCCGGAAACGACGGGAAGGACGCAATTAAGGGCGCCAACGCCGATCCATTCGGCCTTAGCGCAGCGCAGGCCTATCCGGGCAAGGTGATCATTGCCGGCGCGCTTGACCAAACGCTGGGCGCGCTCGCGGATTTCTCGAATCGCGCCGGAACCGGGCAGACCTGGTACCTTTCGGCCCTGGGCGACAGCGTCCGCACGATCGATAATACGGGAACCGGCTATTATTATTCGGGCACGAGCTTCTCGGCGCCGATCATCACCGGCGCCGTGGCGCTGCTGGCGCAAGCTTTCCCCAATCTCACCGGCCAGCAGATCATCAGCCTGCTGTTCACGACCGCCGACGACCTCGGTGCGACCGGCACCGATGCGGTGTTCGGCGAGGGCCGGCTCAACATCACACGCGCCTTCCAGCCGGTTGGCACAACCAGCCTTGCCGGGACGGCGACGGCGGTGTCGCTCAGCACCTCGACTGGAACGCTTCCCGCCGCGGCCGGTGACGCCGCCACTGCCGCCGGCCGGAAACTGGGCGTTGTCGTGCTCGACGGCTATTCGCGCGCCTTCGCGGTCAATCTTGCCAGCGCTCTGCAGGGCGCCAGCCAGCGGCTGCCGCTCGAACGCGCGCTTTCCGGGCACGTCCGCAGCAATTCGGTCTCGGCCGGCCCGGTGGCGGTCACGCTCAGCATCGCCGATCGCGAGGGCCGGCCGTTCGCGTCGTTCCATCAGTCCGGGATCGGACCCGAGGACGCGGCGAAAGCAAAGCTGGTCGCCGGAAGCCTGATCGCCAAGCTCGATTCAAAGACCAAGTTTGCTCTCGGTCTTTCGGACAGCGCCAAGTCCCTCGAACGGCGCCTGTCCGGTGCCGCAGCAGGCGCATTTTTGATTGCCCGCGATATCAGTGGCGATCCCGGCTTCGCGGCGCGCACCGGGCAGGCGGCGGCTGTGCGCCGCGAGCTTGGCAACGGCATTGGATTGACTCTGGCCGCCGAACAGGGGGCGGTGGATCAACCGCTATTTCTTGGTGAACAGACCCTGCCTTACCAAATCGGTGCAATGAGCTTTGACCGCTCGATCGGGCGTAGCAATTGGCTGTCTCTCGGAATGTCACGGCTCAACGAACAGCGCAGCTTGCTCGGCGGCCGGATCAGCAACGTGCTTGGCGGGGGGGGCGGTTCAGGAACCTGGTTCGCCGACGCCGAAGCCCGGCACGAGTTCGGCGCGGGGGTCACCGCGACCCTGTCCGCGCGGCACGGGTGGACCCGCTTCGACGGCGGCAGCTTCACTACCGACGCCTATGCATTCGACCTTGCCAGGCTCGGGCTGCTCAATGCGAGCGACCGTCTCGGCCTGCGGATTTCGCAGCCGCTGCGAGTTTCCACGGGAGGCTTCGCGATAATGCTGCCAACCGGCTACGACTATGCCACCCTGACCGCCAGCGACAGCCTGACGCATATGTCGCTGACCCCCACCGGGCGCGAGCTCGACGCCGAGTTAGGCTATTCGACGGGAATCGGCAGCGGCTGGATCGGCACCAACCTTTATGCCCGGCGTCAGCCCGGCCATGTCGCCAGCGCGAACACGGACGTCGGTGCCGCGGTGCGTTACTCGCTGGGCTTCTAAGCTAGACGGGGTCGTCACCGCCTCAGACGGTGAAAGATTCGCCGCAGCCGCAAGCGCCCTTGGCGTTGGGGTTATCGAAGGTGAAGCCCGCGGCGAAGTCATCCTCGGTCCAGTCCATCGTCGACCCGACGAGGTAGAGGATCGATCCGCCATCGACATAGAACATGCCGCCGGGGGTCTCGATCTTCTCGTCGAAGCCTTGTTCCTCGGTGACATAATCGACCGAGTAAGCGAGGCCCGAGCAGCCGCGTTTCGGCGTCGACAGCCTGACCCCGATCGCCCCTTGCGGAGCGCGTCCCATCAGTTCGGCGATGCGCGCCTCCGCCGCCAGCGTCAGGGTGATCGCCGCCGGGCGGGCGCGAACCTTGGTTTCCTTGTTCATAGCATTCCCAATTCGAGTCGGGCCTCGTCGCTCATCTTCGACGGGTCCCAAGGCGGATCCCATACCAATTTGACCTCGGCATCGCGGATACCGGGCACCGACAGGACGCGCATCTCGACCTCGCCGGGCATTGATTCGGCGACCGGGCAGTGCGGCGTGGTCAGCGTCATCGTCACCAATGCGTCGCCGTCCTCGCTGACCGCGACGTCGTAGATCAGGCCAAGCTCATAGATGTCGACCGGGATTTCGGGGTCGTAGATCGACTTCAGCGCCTCGACCACTGCTTCGACCAGCGCGCCGCCGGGCGCGGCCGGATCGGGCTC
>JBDSMA010000130.1:0-9850 GCA_039916085.1 Sphingomicrobium sp. | reverse complement strand
GAACGCTGCGACATCCTCAGGAAGGCCGACGCCATCTACCTCGAGGAAATCCGCAATGCCGGGCTGTACGATGCGATCTGGCAGGCGTTCGCGGTGCTGTTGCCGGTCAAAACGGTTGGGGTGATGGGAGATGCCAGAACCTATGACAGCGTTTGCGGGCTGCGCGCGGTGACCTCGATCGACGGCATGACCGCCGACGTCTACCCATTCGATGCCGCCTTCCTGTCGCGCTGTGCGACGCGGATCATCAATGAGGTCAAGGGCATCAACCGGGTGGTCTATGATTTTACCTCGAAACCGCCGGGGACGATTGAGTGGGAGTGAGGCGATCGGTCAGTCCCGGGGCAAACCGCAAAGGGTTGCTCGCGGTTTGCATCACTTAACGTTCGCGCAAACGTACTGCAGCTCAGCTTCCAAAATTGTACCCGGTTCAACGGCGATGCCATGATCACGCCAATGCTCAGTGTCATAAGCGTTGAGCCAATAAATCACATGTCGTTGACAGTTCGCCGCCGACTTCGCGTCAGCTTCGAAATACACCAGGCCATCATCCCCGCGCCGAATGCTGTCCTTATCGACGGCATGCGGAACCCCGTCTGCGTCGTTGGCGACAGTGACCCAGTTCTCCGCGCTGGCCTGGCTGCCAAGCAGGGCGATTGGCACCGCGATAAGCTTCCAGAACGTCATGGTTTCCCTCTCTTTTCAGCTGTTGGTCGCCTGGCTTTCACCGTCGCGTGTCGGGCGTTCGCACAGACATATTGCAGCTCGGCCTCTTCGATTGAATTCGGCTCGATGACGCGGCTACGATTGCGCCAATCTGACGAGACTTTGCCACGCCCAAATCTAAGCACGTAAGTCAGCCGCCGCTGGCAATCCATCGCCACGGCTTCATCGACACCGACCCCGTTCAAGTCTCTGCCGATGTTGTCCGTAAAATAGACCAGGCCGTCGCTGCCGCGCCGAAGACTGTCCTTGTCGACGCGTATCCCCGTAGTGCCGACGGCGACCCATTTTTGCGCCAGCGCCTGGCTGGCAAAAAGGGCGATTGGCGCGGCGACAAGCAGCCTGGAGATATTACTCAGCGTCATCGCGTCCCCGCAATCCTTGAGTCTACCGACCTCCTGGTGATGCGCTTTGCGCTTTACATATGCAAACGCTCCGCACCCCGGCCGTGACGCCGTATTCCTGACCCGAACCACGACGCGCATCATCCAGCGAAAGTGAGTGCGAACAAAGCAGACTCTGTGGGTTTACAGTTCAAATGGGCTGACAGAAAGTGAATGATACAACAAATCACTCGTAATAGAATAACATTTCAGTTAAGTTGGGCAATCCACGACGTAAAATATTTAGAAATTGGCCATGGCCCCATTCCATGCCTTGATCCACCGATGAATTTAGGGCTATTCGGCCAAATGTCACCAATTTCGCAAGATAACTTCGTAAAAACGGTCCGGTCTGAGACTCCCCCCGGCGATGCCCACGCGGAACACGCGCACGGCAGGCATGGCCATGCCCCGGCAAATTTCGGCCGTGCCTTCCTGGTCGGAACGATCCTCAATGTCGGCTTTGTCGCGATCGAAGCCGGCTATGGAATTGCCGCCAACTCGGTCGCGCTGCTCGCCGATGCCGGGCATAATCTGTCGGATGTGCTCGGGCTGCTGGTGGCGTGGGGAGCGGCCAGCCTGTCGAAGCGATTGCCGTCCAAGCGCTACACTTATGGGTTGCGCAAGACGTCGATCCTCGCCGCTTTGTTCAACGCGGTGTTCCTGCTGGTCGCGATCGGGGCCATCGCGTTCGAGGCCATCAGCCGGTTCCTCCATCCGCAGCCGGTCGCGGGCGGCACGGTCATGGCGGTCGCGGCGGTCGGCATTCTCGTCAATGGCATCACCGCCTGGCTGTTCTCCAGCGGCCGGAAGGGCGATATCAATATTCGCGGCGCCTTCCTCCACATGGCCGCCGACGCCGCCGTTTCCGCCGGGGTGGTGGTCGCCGGATTCGTGGTCCTGCGCACCGGCTGGCTGTGGCTCGACCCCGCGACCAGCCTGGCGATCGTGGTTGTGATCCTGATCGGAACCTGGGGCCTGCTGAGGGATTCGGTGGCGATGTCGCTCGACCGCGTGCCCGATGACGTCATGCCCCACGACGTCGAGGCGGCGCTGGTCGGCTTGCCCGGCGTGACCCATGTCCACGACCTGCACATCTGGTCGATGAGCACGACCGAGGTGGCGCTGACCTGCCACCTGGTGATGCCGGACGGCGGCGCCGACGATGCGTTCCTCGCCAGGATCTGCGTGATGCTGCGGGACAAATTCGCGATTCACCACCCGACCATCCAGGTTGAACAGACCGCCAACGGCATGTGCCAGTTCGAGCCGCACGACGTGGTGTGATGGATTTGATCCTGAACGCCCCAGGTTTGATGCGGCCGTCGCGTACGAAAGTGCCGCTGGCGCGTTGATGGTCGAGAGGAGTGAAGGGGAGAGTGACAATGACAGTCCTTGATCGAAGGCTGGCGGCGATGCTGACGCTGATCGTGCTCGGTGGCTGTACCCAGCCGGTTCCCGCGCCGCCCGGCGTTCATGCCGCCGAGGCCAATTCGATTCTTGCCCGCTCCTCGCCTTCCAATGGGGCAAGCGTCGCCGGCCCGGTGCGGCGGATCGACCTTGACTTCAACCCGCCCGCGCGCTTGGGCGAGGTGACGGTGAACGGCCCTGACGGGATGATGCCGATGATGGTCAGCGCGGTCGGCGAGGTGGCGCATTACGAGCTTCCGCTATCGTCCGACCTCGGCCCGGGCGCCTATCGCGTCGATTGGAAAGCGAGCATCGCCGGCGCGCCGTCCCAGGGCAGCTTCGCCTTCACCGTCCGCTGAGCCGCACTGCGCTTGAATCCCGCCGGCTTTCCGAGCAGGCTCGCGCCAAGCGACGCGAAGGAGTGAGGCGATGAGTGACGGGCGGGGGCGCGGCGGCGGGGTGCCGGGCTGGTATTGGCTCGTGGCCATGGCGGCCCTGCTGTTCGAGCTGGCGGGCTGCTATGCGCTTTATCTTCAACTGACGACCGACGCGGCCGCCTTGCCGGTCGATCAGCGCGCATTGATCGAGGCGACGCCGATGTGGATTACCGGAGCTTATGCGCTGGCGGTCGTTTCCGGGCTGGTCGGGGCAATCGCGCTGCTGCAGCGGCGGCGCTTCGCCAAGGGCGCATTGTTGCTGTCGCTGGTCGCCATCGCCGTCCAGTTCGGCGGCATTTTGCTGGTTCCCGCGCTGCGCTCGTCTATCCCGTCAGACGAATTGCTCGGCCCGATCGTGATTTTTGTTCTCGCTTACGGCTTCTGGCAATTCGCCAAGATCGCGGCGAAGCGCGACTGGCTGCGCTGACCATCCGCCGCTAGAAGCAAGCCCATGTCCACCTTCACCATCGACAGCGGCACCAGCCGCGCGACGCCGAGCCCGGTGCCGGGCAAACGCATGACGGTGCCCGCGATTCGCGCGCGCAAGGCGGGCGGCAAGACCGCCGAACCGCTGGTCATGCTGACCGCCTACACGATGCGTTATGCGCAGCTGCTCGACCCGCATTGCGAGATGCTGCTGGTCGGCGACAGCCTGGGGCAGGTGATCTACGGCCTGCCATCGACCGTCCCGGTCAGCCTTGAAATGATGTGTGCCCACGGCGCGGCGGTGGTGCGCGGCAGCTGGCACGCTTTGGTCGCGGTCGATATGCCGTTCGGCAGCTACGAAGGCTCGCCCGAACAGGCGTTCGCCAGCGCCAGCCGGGTGATGAAGGAAAGCGGCTGCGCGGCGGTCAAGCTTGAGGGCGGTGAGGCGATGGCCGAGACCGTCGCCTTTCTCACCGCGCGCGGCATCCCGGTGATCGGTCACGTCGGGCTGACCCCGCAGGCTGTCAACATCCTCGGCGGCTATGGCGCGCGCGGCAAATCTGAGGCCGAAGCGAAGAAGATTGTCGGCGATGCCAAAGCGGTGGCGGAGGCGGGGGCGTTCTGCGTCGTTGTCGAGGGCGTCATGGAATCGATCGCCGATGACGTGACCAAGGCAATTTCGGTGCCGACGATCGGCATCGGCGCGTCGGTCCATTGCGACGGGCAGGTGCTGGTGACCGAGGACATGCTCGGCCTGTTCGAGCGGACGCCGCGGTTCGTCAAACGCTACGACGACCTCGCGACGCGCATCGGCGAGGCGGCGGCAAGCTATGCCGGCGAGGTCCGCGCCCGCGCTTTCCCCACAGACGAGCAGACCTACCGCCCGAAAACATAGGCGCCGACAGGCTTTGCCTTTGCCCGCTGCCGCGCTAGAGGGTGCCAGCTTTTGTTCATCCGGGGTGGGGAATGAAGCCTGTTCATGCCCGCCGCCCCCATTGATTGACGAGGATAAACGTGGCGCTTCCCCCAGACCCCGCTGAGAGCTTCCTGCGCGAGGTCGATGAGAATCTGCGCCGCGACCAGGTCCGCGACGCGGCGCGCAAATATGCCAATGTGGCAATCGGCGCGGCGCTTCTGTTCCTGCTCGCGGTCGGCGCCTATCTGTTCTGGCAGGACCGCCAGCGCAAGGCGGCCGAGGCCGATACCGAGCAATTGTCGGCGGCGCTGAGCGATATCGGTGAGGGCAAGGACGCGGCGGCGACGGCCAAGCTCGATGCGCTGACCAAATCGAGCGCCGAGGGTGTGTCGGCCAGCGCCCGGTTGGCGAACGCGGTGCTTGCCCTGCAAAAGGGCGACCGCAAGAGCGCGTCGGCTATTTATGCCGCTCTGGCCGCCGACAAGGGCCTCGCCCAACCCTATCGCGACCTTGCGCTGGTGCGCGGTACCGCGCTCGACTTCGACGGCCTCAAGCCCGACGAGGTGATCGTCCGCCTGCAACCTTTGGCCGTACCGGGCAATGCTTTCTTCGGTAGCGCCGGTGAGATGACTGGCATGGCCCTGCTCGCCAAGGGCCAGAAGAATGCGGCGGCCCAGCTGTTCGCCAAGATCGCTGCCGACAAGACTGTCCCCGAAAGCTTGCGTAGTCGCGCCGTGCAGGTCGCCGGTTCGCTTGGTGTCGATGCCAGCGCTTCCCTTCCGTCGGCCGGGCTGCTGCCCGCCACCGCCCAATAGGATTCGTCCCGTCATGAACCGTATTCTCAAGACATTCACTGCGGCGCTGATCGCCGCGAGCCTGGTTTCCGGTTGCAGCCTCCTCGGCAAGGGCAAGAAGGCGACGCCCACGGTCGGCGATCGTGTGTCCGTGCTGGTCAACGAACTCGAGATGTCCGTCGACGACGATACCGCGGCCTTGCCGATGGTGCTTCCCGACGCGGTGGCCAATGCCGACTGGGCGCAATCGGGCGGCAATCCTTCTAAATCGATGGGCCAGGTCGCGCTCGGCACGGCGCTCGGCCACGCGTGGACCGCCTCGGTCGGCCAGGGCACGGGCAAGGCGGCGCGGCTTGGCGGCGGCCCGGTGGTCGCCGCGGGCAAGCTGTTCACGATCGACACCACGTCAACTGTCCGCGCCTTCAACGCGGTCACCGGCCAGGCGTTGTGGTCGGCCCAGTTCGGCACCGAAAAGGGCGAAAGCGCGTCGTTGTTCGGCGGCGGCGTCGCTGCGGACGGCACTCGCGTTTATGCCACCAACGGCCTCGGCCATGTCGCGGCGCTCGACGCGGCGACAGGGGCCATCGTGTGGACGGTACAGCCGGCCGGCCCGTTGCGGGGCGGCCCGACGGTCGATGGCGACGCGCTCTATGTGATGAGCCAGGATAACCAGATTTTTTCGCTCAAGACCGCGGACGGCAAGACCAATTGGTCGAACGCGGCCTCGCTCGAGATTGCGGGCGTGTTCGGCACCGGGTCGCCGGCTTCGGCCCGCGGAACGGTTGTCGCCGGCTTCTCGTCGGGCGAACTCAATGCCTACCGTTATGAGAATGGCCGCATGGTGTGGCAGGACGCGCTGTCGCGGACGTCTATCTCGACCGGCGTGGCGTCGCTCAACGATATCGACGCGGACCCGGTAATCGAGGGCAATTTCGTCTATGCGTTCGGTCAGGGCGGGCGGATGGTCGCGCTCGACCTCAATTCGGGCCAGCGGGTGTGGGAAATCAACATAGCCGGCATCGCCACGCCGTGGGTCGCGGGTGACTGGCTGTTTGCGGTTAACGACCGGGCCCAGGTGGTTGCGGTCCAGCGCATGACCGGCAAGATCCGCTGGATCAGTCAGCTGCCGAAGTGGCGCAATGTAAAGAAGGAAACCGGTCCGATCTTCTATGTCGGTCCGGTGCTTGCGGGCGGCCGCCTGATCCTCGCCAACAGCGAAGGCGGCGTGTTCAACGTCAACCCGGCGACCGGCGCCATCCAGAGCGTGACGCAGGTCGACTCAGGCGTGCGGTTTCAACCGGTCGTGGCCGGCGGGATGCTTTACCTGTTGAGCGACGCCGGGCGGATCACCGCCTTCCGCTAGGGGCCGTGGCGCTCCGCCAAGGTTGACGCATCGTCGGGGGGCGGGCAGGGGCGGCGCCATGCCCCAACCCACCGTCGCGATCGTCGGCCGTCCCAACGTCGGCAAATCGACCCTGTTCAACCGGCTGGTCGGCAAGCGCCTGGCGCTGGTTGATGATCGCCCCGGCGTGACCCGCGACCGGCGAGAAGGCGAAGGCCATCTGCTTGGCCTGGAATTCAAGATCATCGACACTGCCGGGTTCGAGGACGAGGACCCCGACAGCTTGCCGGGCCGGATGCGCGCGCAGACCGAGGCGGCGGTGCGCGACGCCGACGTCGCCTTGTTCCTGATCGACGGACGCGAAGGACTGACTCCCCTTGACGAGGAAATCGGCCGCTGGCTGCGAAGCGAGGCGACTCCGGTGGTCGTCGCCGCCAACAAGGCCGAGGGCACCGCCGGCGAAACGGGGAGGCTGGAGGCGTTCGCGCTCGGCCTGGGCGAGCCCTTCGCTCTGTCGGCCGAGCATGGCGAGGGGCTGGTCGACCTGTTCGAGGCACTGCGCCCGTTCATCGAGCGCGACGAGGGCGACGAAGCGGCAGTCGAGGAAGATCCCGAAAACGGGCCGTTGAAGCTCGCCATCGTCGGGCGCCCCAACGCGGGCAAATCGACGCTCGTCAACCGTATGCTCGGCGAGGAACGAATGATCACCGGTCCCGAAGCCGGAATTACACGCGATTCGATCACCATGGATTGGCACTGGACCGACAGGGACGGTGTCACCCACCCCGTCCAGCTGGTCGACACCGCCGGCATGCGCAAGCGCGCCAAGGTTGAGGACAAGCTGGAGAAACTGTCGGTGTGGGACACCAAAAGGTCGATCGACCATGCCGAGGTCGTGGTGCTGTTGCTCGACGCCACCCGCGGGCTTGAAGTGCAAGATCTGAAGATCGCCGATCAGGTGCTGCAGGAAGGCCGGGCGCTGGTCATCGCGCTCAACAAATGGGACGTGGCGGAAGGAGCCTCGGCTTTGTTCAACGGGGTCAAGGCTGCGCTCGACGAAGGCTTGAGCCAATTGAAGGGCGTCCCCCTGATGACCGTCTCGGGCAAGACCGGCAAGGGCATCGACCAGCTGCTCGGCGCGGCGATCGAGGTGCGCAAGAACTGGTCGCGGCGGGTGACGACGGGCGAATTGAATCGCTGGTTCGAACGCGCGGTCGAGACCAACCCGCCGCCAGCGCCGGGCGGCAAAAGGGTCAAGCTGCGCTACATCACCCAGGTCAAGGCGCGGCCGCCGAGCTTTGTCATCTTCGGTTCGCGGGTCGATCAATTGCCGATGAGCTATCAGCGCTATTTGCTTAATTCGATGCGCCGCGAGTTGGGACTCGGCCCGGTGCCGCTGCGCCTGACCCTCAGGGCACCCAAAAATCCGTTCGACGAAAAGCGATCATAACTCCCTCTTTACCCTTTGGCGGTAGAGCGGTGGCGTGGACAAGCGCCTCCTTTCCGGGGGCATGGAGCGGCAGAGTGAACGACGGCCCGGATATCGTCGATTGGGTGTATTTCGAGAAGACGCGGGCCGAACTCGGCTCGGGCTTCATCCGCATCCTCGGCTATTACCATGAGGACGGCGCCAAAAGCGTGGCCCAGATCGAAGCCGCGATGCGCGAGCAGAACACCGTCGCCCTGGTCATCCCGGCGCACACGCTGAAGGGCGAATCGCGCCAGTTCGGGGCAGAGCCGCTAGCCGAAATCGCCGAGAAGATCGAACAGGTCGCGCGATCGTGCATCGAAACGCATCGCTTCCCCGATGAGCTGGTTCCAGAGGTGGTCGAGCTGCGGCGGATGTTCAACGCGACGATCGAAATGTTCGACAAGGCCGTCAACCCTCTGCTGACCCGCGCCGCGCCGCCCGCCGGCGGGTTCGGCAAGAAGGCTGCCAACCAGGGATTCGGGCGGATCTAGGCGGCCACCGCTTCCGCGCGTTTCCCGCGCCTGCGCATCGACTGAAATTCCCACCGCGCGAGGCTGCGCCAGACCCATTCGAACGGGCCGTAGCGGAACCGGTCGAGCCATGGCTTCGACCAGGCGAGCATCAGCAGCCACATCCCCGGTACCGCCGCCGCCCATGCCTCGAACCGCGACAGATGGCCGAACAGCGCCAGGCCGTCGCCGTAGAAGATCAGCGAGGCGATGATGCTGGTGCCGAGGTAGTTGGTGAAGGCCATCCGGCCGGTGGCGGCGATGCGCGTCGTCAACCACCCGCCGGAGCGCATTGCCAATATGATGAGCGCTGCGTACCCTAACGCCATCGCCACGTGCGCCGGCAGGCCGAAGCCGTAATTGGCGCCGAGCAATAGCCACGGCGGGAAACCCATGAAGATCAGGCCGAGTCCGCTGACGAGCGAGAACGGTACGCCGATCGCGATACCAGCGGCGGCAATCCTGGCATAAGTCCGCCGCGGCCATTCGCCGGTCAGGAATCCGCTGCGGTACCCGGCCATGCCGAGCAGCATCAGGCCGAGCGTTTCGGGGAGGAAGGCGAGGGCGCCCCCGAACGGCTGGAACTTCTCCTTGTCGAAGCGGCGGACGGTGCGTTCGGGCCATTGGCTGCGCAGCGTCTCGGTGTCGTCCTTGGCCTTTACCGGGTCGGGCACGGAGAATAAGCGCATGGCATCCCACCGCTTGATTTCCTTGGCAGTCGCGGTGTGCGTCGCGACCTTCTGCTCCATGCTGTAAAATTGCCAGCTGCCGGCGGTGAATTGGGCGGCGCCGATGGTCAGCAGAACGGCGGCCCAGGTCAGCTGGGTCTTCGGCCGCAGCCTGACGGTGCGGTAGGCGACCATCCCGGCAATGGCATAGCTGACCAATATGTCGCCGACCCAAATCAGGTAAAAATGAATCAGCCCGAGCAATAGCAGCGCGCCCATCCGGCCGAAGTGAACCCGCGCCGCATTTTCCCCCTTGGCGGTAGCGCGGTCGATGACCAGCAACGTCGATGCACCGAACAGGATCGAGAAGAGGGTGCGCATCTTCTCGTCGATGAAGATGTGGTTGGTTAGCCACAAGGCGAGGTCGGCGCCATGCGCACCGCCGCCGGCGGACGGGTTGAGATAGGCCTGCTGGATCAGCGCGAAGTCGATCACGTTGACCGAGAAGATGCCCATCACCGCAATTCCGCGAATGACGTCGAGCGACAGGATGCGGTCGCGTTTCGGCAGTGCGGATGGCGCGTCGGTCATCAATCCCCCTTAGTCGGGGTGATTTAGCACAGCAATACAGTGAGAGGGAGCGCTTTTGACCGACGGCCGAACGTCAGGCGAAAGCGGAGTCGGCGCCCATCAGGGTCGGGAAGAAGCCCTCATGCGCGGCGCGGAGGTCGGCGAGGGGGATATCATTATCGATCCAATGTTGAAACGAGA
>JBDSMA010000129.1:0-5653 GCA_039916085.1 Sphingomicrobium sp. | reverse complement strand
GGCCGGTCGATCCCCGGCGACGACACTTCGAGGCGATAGCCGCCGTCGACGGGATCGCGCCCGGCTTCTTCCTCGGCATCGAACAATTCGGACAAGCGCCGCGACAAGGCTTCGCAATCGGCGATTCCGAGTTGGCGGGTGTCGGGCCGCTCCGCCATCACCTGCAACGTCGGGTCCGACGTCCCGCCAATCATCGCCACGCGTACCAAATCGAAGCCCAACGCCGTGGCGGCGGGCTCGATAAGGCGGGTGATGGAGGCAGTGTCGGTCAATCGGGAACCTCGAAAATTCAACCCTCATCCGCGCCGGACCGACCCCGGCCCGGCCCCAACGTCTTGACGATGTCGAGGAGAGATGAGGCGCATATAGGCGTGTCGTTTAAGAGTCGCAAGGCGGGAGTTGGCGCCGCAGAGCCCTGTTCTCCGCCCGGATCCGGACGGCGAGCATCGCCAGGTTGAGCAGCGTGAAAATCACCGCGACGCGCCATAGCCCGAACACCAAAGGCAGCACCGCAATCTCGCCGATCACCACCAGATAATTGGGGTGGTCGACGAACCGGTAGGGGCCGCGCGCGACCAGCGTTTCGCCGGGCACGACGATGATCCGCGTCGTCCAGCGGGACCCGAGCGTGCGCAGCACCCACACCCGCCCCGCCTCCAGCACGACAAACAGGATGAGGAAAGCGAGATTGATCGGTCGCCCCGTCGCCAACCACCACAGCGCCGCCAGCCACAGCCCGTGCAACCCGACGATCAGCGGGTAATGGCCGGGCGCGACCTCATATCCGCCGCCGGCGATCAGCCGCCGGGTGTTGGCGCGCGCGATCGGCAGCTCGGCCACCCGCTGTAGCGTGACGAAGCTCAGGATCGCGATCGACGGCCACAGCGGAGTCATGCGTCAAGCATCAGCCCGGCGCAGGTGAAGCCCGGCCCGAAGGCGGTCATCAGCGTCTTCTTGGGCAGCCCGCGCGCGATCAGCCGGTCGAGCACGAACATCACCGTCGGCGCGCTCATGTTTCCCTGGTCGCGCAACACGTTGCGCTCGAGGTCGAGGGTACCATCGTCAAGCGCCAGCGCGCTTTCGATGGCGGCGATCACCTTGACCCCGCCGGGGTGGCAGCAGAAGCGATCGATATTGGCGCGAACAGTGCCGAGATCGGCCAGCATTCCGTCGACCGCTCCGGCCAGCTCGGCCTCCACGAATGGCGGGATGGCGCGGTCGAACACCACCGCCAGCCCGGGATCCTCGACCCGCCAGCCCATGATGCCCAGCGTGTCGGGCCACAGGCGCTCGCCCGCCCCGGCAATGGTCGCCAGCCGCGCGCCGGCGCTCGAAACGACCGCCGCCGCGGCGCCGTCGCCGAACAAAGCGGTGGCGACGATCGCCGCCGGCTCGTCGCTGTCGAGGCGGATCGAGATGGAACAGGTTTCTACGGTGACGAACAGCCAGCGGCTGCCTGGCTCGGCGGCGGCCAGGCGTGCGGCGGCGGCCAGCCCGCTGACTCCGCCGGCGCAGCCCAATCCGAACACCGGCAGGCGGCGCACGTCGCTCCGCAGACCCAGCGCCGGCCCGTTGCGCGCGTCGAGGCTTGGCGTCGCGATGCCCGTCGAGGAGACCGTGACGACGCCGTCGATCCTGTCGGGAGTCAGGCCGGCGCGCGCGATGGCTTCGCGCGCCGCCTCGACGAACAGTGCGTCGGCGGCTTCCAGATAGACTCGGTTGCGCTCGGCCCAGCCGTGGTTCTCGCCGTACCAGGCGGCCGGTGCGACGATCGCCCGCTCGTCGATCGCGGCATTGTCGAACACCCCGGACAGCCGGTCGAACAGCGCCCGCCGGCCCTGAAACAGGTCGCGCCCGATCGCCTTGGCTTCGGCCTGGGCGATGCGATAGGGTGGCACGGCGGTGGCAAGGGAGAGAAGGCCGACGCTGTTCAACCGCGATCCTTAGGTGTCGGGACGGAGCTTACGTCCGTCCGGCTGTTCCAGCCCCCTGAAGTCGGAGTGATCCTATGGCTCAATGGCATTTGCAAGCGATGCTTTGTGCGGCTGCGGTCGTTGCCGGGTGCCAGGCGCGCCCAACCGGCCACGCCGTAGCGGCAGGCGATTCCGCGCCGCCATTCACCGCAACCCCCATCGCCAGCTTCTCGACTCCATGGGCAATGGCGTTCCTCCCCGGCAGCGGTGTCGGCAGGCGGTGGCCGGTGGACCCAGCGCGCGGATCTGGACGTTGGGCCAACACACAATCACCTTGGGCTGGCGTTCGGCGCTGGCGGGCGGCTGCGGGAGACCGAGATGGGACTGATTGGCGGCGACCAACCGAGCTTCATTGCTGCGGAGAATAACTACTGCTGGCCACGCGCTTCGAATGGCAGTCGTTGTGCCGGCCATGACAGTCCCTACCACCACCCTGGGGATAGGGCGGCAGGCAATTGACCGTCGCTTTGGTAACCGGTGGTGAATCCGGCATTGGCGCGGCCACCGCCCGCCGCCTCGCCACCGCCGGCGCGGACGTCGCGATCACTTATTTCGCCGACAAGACCGCGGCCGATTCCGTCGTCGCCGCCATCCAGGCCGTCGGGCGCCGCGGCCTCGCGGTGCAATGCGACGTTTCCAGCGAGGCCGA
Source organism: Sphingomicrobium sp. (assembly GCA_039916085.1). Lineage (GTDB taxonomy): Bacteria > Pseudomonadota > Alphaproteobacteria > Sphingomonadales > Sphingomonadaceae > Sphingomicrobium. The sequence continues at coordinate 3,031 of JBDSMA010000129.1, read as the reverse complement.
AGTCGAGGCGCTGTTCGGCGCGGTGGAATCGGGGCTCGGCCCAGTCGACTGGCTGGTCAATTCGGCGGGCATCAACATGCGCGGTATCCCGATTGCCGAGATGGACCTTGCCACCTGGCAGCGGACGATCGCCACCGACCTCACCGGCGCCTTCCTTACGTGCCGCGGTTTCGTTCGCGGGCTGGGCGCCGACGGGCACGGGCGGATCGTCAACATCTCCTCCATCCACGAGCGAGCGCCGCGGCCGGGCGGAGCCGATTACGACTCAGCCAAGGGCGGTCTGTCGCAGCTCACCGCCACCCTTGCGCTGGAGCTGGCGCCGCGCGGGATCGCGGTCAACGGGGTCGCCCCGGGGATGATCTTGACGCCGATGAACCAATCGTCGCTCGATCATCCCGATGAGCTTAAGGCCAAGGAAGCGGCGATTCCGTGGGGCCGCGCCGGCCGGCCCGATGAAGTCGCCGACCTCGTCGCCTTCCTCCTCTCGCCCGCCGCCGACTATATCACCGGAACGACGGTCGTCATCGACGGCGCTTTGTCCCTCACCGTTGCACTGGGAGCCTGACCGAATATGGTTGATTATGTCGTCGAGGCGCTCGCCGATGTCACCCTTGCCTGCGACGAGCCGTTGAAATCGATGGATTGGATGAGCCCGTTCGTGTGGCGCGACGGACCGATGCTGTCGATGATGATGCGCGGCGTCCCCAATCCGCTCGGCCCCGACGACCCGACCGGGATCATCTGGCGCGGCCAGTCGCGCGACGGGCTCGCGTTCGTCATGGACCCGCGACCGGCGATCTCGCCCGGCCCGCAGGATGTCGACGCGGGCGGGGTCGAGGATCCGACCGTCCAGCTCACCCGCGGCGGCCTCACCGTCTATTACACCGGGGTGGAGCGGGGTCGCCGCCAGGGCGCGCTGCTCGCCGCCGCTGGTGCCGATGCCGAGCGGCTGGCCAAACAGGCGGTCGAGCTCAAGGCGCCCGAAGGTCAAGGCAATATCAAGGAAGCCACTTTGGCCCAGGCGCCAGACGGCAGTTGGCGGCTGTTCTACGAATTCGCGCGCGAGGATTCTTCGCGCATCGGCATGGCCCGAACCGACGCCATCGGCGATCCCTGGACCCCGGTGTCCGAGCCGGTTCCCATCCGTCCCGGCAGCTGGGATAATTGGCATCTGTCGACCGGCCCGATTGTCGCCGTTCCGGGGCGCGACCCGGTGATGTTCTACAATGGCGCGACCCATGACGCACGGTGGCGCATCGGGTGGGTCAGCTTCAATGCCGATTTCACTGCGGTGACCGGTCGCTCGGTCGAACCGATGCTGTCGCCGCCACCGGCAACCGACCGGGCCGCGACCGACATTGCCTTCGCCGGATCGGCGATCGTTGCCGACGACGGCTGTATCCATCTTTATTAGTCGCTCGAGGATCGCCGCCTGGCGCGGGCCGTCGTCCGAACCCTCGACTGATTAGCGGCGGCGGTAGCGGAACTGGTGCGGCACGCGGCCCTCGCGCCGCGCCTTGGCGGCGTAGCGGGTCTCTGGCCAGCCCGACGGGTAGTCGAGCCACGCGCCGGGCGCCGGATCGACCCACTCGAACGCTTCGCGGTGGCGAGCCATGACCATCAGCAGCCATTCGAGGTAGACCGGATGGTCGGTCGCCACGCGCAGCTCGCCGCCGGGCTTGAGCTTGGCCGCGATCAGCGTCAGCGGCCCGTCGTTGATCATTCGCCTTTTGGCGTGACGCGCCTTGGGCCATGGATCGGGGTGGAGCAGATAGACCATCGTCAACGCCCCGTCCGGTACCCGCGCCAGCACCTCCAGCGCGTCTCCCATGTGCAGCCGGACATTGGCCAACCCTTCGTCGCGAACCAACCCGAGCGCGGTCGCGACGCCGTTCACGAACGGCTCGCAGCCGATGAACCCATGGTCGGGCAGCAGGTTGGCGCGATAGGCCAGATGCTCGCCCGATCCGAATCCGATCTCAAAATGCAGCGGCCGCTCATCGCCGAACAGTCGCTCGCTCGTCACTTCGCCGTCGTCAGGCACCGAAATCGCTGGCAGCAGCGTCTCGACCAGCGCCGCTTGGCCCTGCCGAAGTCGATGCCCGCTCGACCGCCCGTACAGCCGATTGAGGGTGGTCGGATCGCCTTCCTTCATTGCAGTCATCGGCGCGGCCCGTTGTAGGGGAGCGCCATAATGTATGGCGGCTCCCGTCCTTCGGCGCCGCGCCGTCCAATCAAGTCAATGCCGCCCTTAACTCATCGCCGAGGTCGGTCTTTTCCCACGGGAAAAAGTCGCCTTCGGCCTTGCGCCCGAAGTGGCCATAAGCCGCGGTGGCCGAATAGATCGGCTTGTTGAGCGACAAATGGGTGCGGATGCCGCGCGGGGTCAGCCGGCCGAGCTTGTCGATCGAGTGGATCGCCTGCTCCAGTCGGTCGTCGCCGACTGTCCCGGTGCCATGGCTGTCGACGTACAGCGACAGCGGCTCGCTGACCCCGATGGCATAGGCCAGCTGGATGGTGCAGCGGGTCGCGAAGCCGGCGGCGACGATGTTCTTGGCAAGGTAGCGCGCCATGTAGGCGGCCGAGCGGTCGACCTTGGTCGGGTCCTTGCCGCTGAACGCCCCCCCGCCGTGCGGGGCAGCCCCACCATAAGTATCGACGATGATCTTGCGCCCGGTCAGGCCGGCATCGCCGTCGGGGCCCCCGATCTCGAAGCTGCCGGTCGGGTTGATGTGATAGACGGTCTCTGGGCCGAGCAGGTTTGCCGGCAGGATGTCGGCCACGACCTGCTTCACATAAGCGTGAAGCTCGGCCTCTTCATCGCCCTCGTCATAGCCCTTGGCGTGCTGGGTCGAGACGACGATCGCGGTGGCCGCGACCGGCTTGCTCTCTTCATAGCGCAGTGTCACCTGGCTCTTGGCGTCGGGCTCAAGGAACGGTGCCGCGCCCGAATGGCGGTCGGCGGCCATCCGCTCAAGGATCTTGTGGCTGTAATAAAGGGTAGCGGGGAGCAATTCCGGCGTTTCGTCGC
>JBDSMA010000128.1:0-1947 GCA_039916085.1 Sphingomicrobium sp. | reverse complement strand
TAGGCGCCGCCCGCTTGCCGCCGCGCCGCCGATGGGCCAAAGCCCGCGGCGACGTTGCAACGCTTTCTGGGGGCATTTTCGCTCGTGGCCTTGAGTTTCCAGGACCTGATCCTGACGCTGCATCAATATTGGGGCGCGCGTGGCTGCGTGATCCTGCAGCCGTACGACATGGAGATGGGGGCGGGGACGTTCCACCCGGCGACGGTGATGCGTGCGCTCGGGCCAGATCCGTGGAACTGCGCCTATGTCCAGCCGTGCCGCCGCCCGACCGACGGACGCTATGGCGAAAACCCCAACCGGCTCGGCGCTTATTACCAGTATCAGGTGATGCTGAAGCCGAGTCCGGCGGATTTGCAGGCGCTCTACCTCGGCAGCCTCGATGCGATCGGCATCGACCCATTGAAGCACGACATCCGCTTCGTCGAGGACGATTGGGAAAGCCCCACGCTCGGCGCCTGGGGCCTCGGCTGGGAAGTGTGGTGCGACGGGATGGAAGTGACCCAGTTCACTTACTTCCAGCAGGTCGGCGGCTATGACTGCAAGCCGGTTGCGGGTGAGCTGACCTACGGGCTCGAGCGGCTGGCGATGTATATCCAGGGCGTCGATAATGTGTTCGACCTTAGGTTCAACGATGCGGGCGTAACTTACCGCGACGTGTTCCTCGACAATGAGCAGCAGATGTCGAAGTGGCACTTCGAGGTCGCCGATACCGACCGCCTGTTCGAGGCGTTTAAAATGTCCGCCGCCGAAGCCGAGAACTGTCTTGGCGCGGGCGTCCCGATCGCCGCTTACGAGCAAGCGATCAAGGCCAGCCACATCTTCAACACGTTGCAGGCGCGCGGGGTGATCTCGGTCGCCGAGCGCCAGGCCTATATCGGCCGCGTCCGCGACCTCGCCAAGGGCGCCTGCGCTGCGTGGATGGACTATAAGGGCTATGCGGCGTGAGCGGGCAGGCCGATTTTCTGCTTGAGCTGTTGTCCGAGGAGATCCCGGCGCGGATGCAGGCGAAGGCCCGCAACGATCTGGCGCGACTCTTCGCCGAGGCGCTGGCGAGTGCCGGGCTCGCCCATGACGGCATCGTCACCTATTCGACGCCGCGACGCCTGGCGCTGATCGCGCGCGGTTTGCCTTCGGAAACGACCGCTGCAAGCGAGGAGGTGAAGGGACCGAAAACCTCGGCGCCTCCCCAGGCGCTCGACGGCTTTCTGCGCAAGACCGGGCTGACGCAGGACCAGCTCGAAGATCGCGGCGGCACCTGGTTCGCGGTCATCGACAAGCCCGGAAGGGCAACCGGCGAAGTCCTCGCCGAAGCGGTCGCCGCCATCGTCCGCGATTTCCCCTGGCCCAAGTCGATGCGCTGGGGCGAAGCCTCGGCCTCGACCGCCAGCTTGCGCTGGGTGCGGCCGCTCCATTCGATCGTCGCCTTGCTCGGCGAGGCGATTGTCCCGGTCGTCATCGACGGCGTCAGCTGCGGCGCGGCGACGCTCGGCCACCGCTTCCACCACCCGGGCCCAATCACCATCGGCGGCGCCTCCGACTATGTCGAAAAATTGCGCGCCTGCCATGTGCTGGTCAACCATGAGGAGCGCGAAGCCATCATCCGCGACGGCGCCGCCGACCTCGCCGACGACGCCGGCTATCTGCTCGTCGCGGACGAGGGATTAGTCGTCGAAAATGCCGGGCTAACCGAATGGCCGGTGCCGATGTTGGGCTCGTTCGACCCCGATTTCCTCGACGTGCCCGAGGAGGTCATCCAGCTGACCGCGCGCATCAATCAGAAATATTTCGTGATGCGCGAGCCGGGCGGAAATTTGGCGCCGCACTTCGTGTGCATCGCCAACATCGATGCCCACGACGGCGGCGAGGCGATCGTCGCCGGCAACGAACGGGTGTTGGCGGCCCGCCTCAGCGACGCGCGCTTCTTCTGGCAGCAGGATTTGAAGGTGC
>JBDSMA010000127.1:0-10082 GCA_039916085.1 Sphingomicrobium sp. | reverse complement strand
CGGCGGGCAAGCTCGTCGAGCGCGGCGCCGACGCGGCGCAAATTGTGCGAATCGATATGCTGGAGGCGGTTGCGCAGGACGACCCAGTCGACGCTCTTGCCGGTCGCCTTGGCGCGCTGGGTGCGGCTGTTCCAGATCAGCTCGGCATAGAAGCTCGGCTTGGTCACCTTGAAATTCTCGGGGTGAACCTGGCCGATCAGATCGAGATCGACGAAGCTGTCGTTCATCGGCGTGACCAATGTATCGGCCTTGAGGATCGCGGCGCGGGCGACCGGGTCGTCGCGCCCGGGAGTGTCGATGACGATCACATCGGCGGACTCCGGCAGGCGGGCGATGGCTGCCTCCAGCCCGGCGTCGTCCTGCTGCTCGAGCACTTCATAAGCGGCGTGGGGTAGCGCCTTGTCGAGCCGGCGCACGGTCGCATCGCGGTTCTCGAGGTAGCGGGCGAGGGTCCGCTGACGCTGATCGAGGTCGAGCGCGGCGACCCGGTGGCCCGAAGCAGCCAGCGCGATCGCGGTGTGGACGGCGGTGGTCGATTTGCCGGTGCCGCCCTTTTCATTGGCGAAAACGATGAAATGCGGCTGGCCCATCGACCTCCTTGCCCCTTGTGGTTGGTCCCGCCGCGCCAGTAGAACGCAGCCCCTGCCGTCCGGTGTATCGAAGGCCCGATTCCCATGCAAATTGTTCGTCGAATGAGCGAGTTGGACGCGGCGCTGGCGCCGTGGCGGTCGGCAGGGGAGCGGATCGCACTGGTGCCGACGATGGGCGCGCTTCACGCCGGGCACATGGCGCTGGTCGACGCGGCGCGGAAGCAAGCCGACCGGGTGGTGGCGACGATCTTCGTCAACCCGCTCCAGTTCGGTGCTGGCGAGGACCTCGATCGCTACCCGCGGCAGGAAGCAGCCGACGCGGCGCTGCTGGAGGCGCAAGGCTGCGATCTGCTGTGGATGCCGGGCGCGGATGAACTCTACCCGCCGGGGTTCGCCACCACGATCAGCGTGGCGGGCGTCAGCGAGCGATGGGACGGGGAAACCCGGCCGGGCCATTTCGCCGGGGTGGCAACGGTCGTCGCCAAGTTGCTGGTCGCGGCGCTGCCCGATGTCGCGTTGTTCGGCGAAAAGGATTTTCAGCAATTGGCGGTGATCCGGCGGCTGGTGACGGATCTTGCGCTGCCGGTGGAGATTGCCGGTGTGGCGACGGTGCGCGACGACGATGGGTTGGCGCTGTCGTCACGCAATGCCTACCTCGACCCTGATCAGCGTCGGCGCGCGGTGGCGCTGCCACGGGCGCTTGAGCAGGCGCGGGATGCGGTGTTGGCGGGCGAGCCGATAGATAGCGTTCTGGTGGAAGCCAAGGCGAATTTGAGCCAGGCGGGGTTCGCGCCGATCGACTATGTCGCGCTGGTCGACGAGGCGACGCTCGAACCCCTCGACCAGCCGCGCGGCGCGATGCGCCTCATCGCCGCTGCCAACCTCGGCGGGACTCGCCTGATCGACAATGTCAGTGTCATTTCGGATACAGTCTCCCGGTCATCGTCACTGCCGCGTTAACCATTTGTTCGGGCTTCGCCGTCGAAAACCCGTTTGCGATCACGAATGGGTGGTCGAGCAGGGGACAACAACTATGGCGATTAGTCAGAAGGGTCAGGACTTCCTCCTTCGCAGCCGCCTGGCGGATGCCGAACGGGGCGACGTCGATGCGCTGTTCGAGCTGGGGGTCAGTTTTTCGACCGGGCGTGGCGGCATCGCCGTCGACCTGATCGAAGCGCACAAGTGGTTCAATCTCGCTGCTTTGTCGGGCGACACGCGCAGTCAGGCATGCCGCGCCGACATTGCGATCGAGATGACCGCGCGCGAGATCGCCGAAGCGCAGCGCCAGGCGCGCTCGTGGCTGGCGGTGCACCCCGGCCAGCGCTACGCCGCCTGACGCCGCCCTCTAGCGAACTACGACCGTCACAACACGGCGGTTCTGCGCCCAGGCGGTTTCATTCGATCCGACCGCCGCAGGGCGCTCCTTGCCCCAGCTGACGACCAGCAGCCGGGCCGCCGGCACCCCTTGCGCAATCAGATAGTCCCGCGCCGCATTCGCCCGCCGCTCGCCCAGCGCGATATTGTACTCGCGCGTGCCGCGCTCGTCGCAATGCCCTTCGATCGAAGCGCGGACTTTGGCGTTGGCCAGCATCCACCGTGCCTGCGCGGCCAGCGTCGCCTGCGAGGCGGGGTCGAGCTGATATTCGTCGGTCCCGAAATAGACCGTGTCCGATCCGGCCTTTGCGACGAGGTCGGCCTGCATCGCCGGAAGCTCGACCAGGTCGACGTCGCCATTGGCGGCGGTGCCGGTATCGGTGGCAGTGGCGGCCGGGGGAGCGGTTTCGACCGGCGGAGTTTTTTTGGCGCAGCCGCCGATGACCAACGCCAGCGCGGTCATGCCGATGAGGATGGGCTTGTTCATGACGATTACCTCCAATGGGTTCAATTTTGCAGCGGCGACCAGCTGGGATCGGATCCGCCAAGCGGGGTGGGAAGGATGCGGGGGCGGCCGCCGTTGACCGAAACGGCATAGAGCGTCGCTTCGCCGCTGCCGCGGGCCGTGCGGTGGAACATGATGAACTGGCCGTTCGGGGCCCAGCTCGGGCCTTCGTCCTGCCAGCTGTCGGTCAGCGTCCTTTCGCCCGCGCCGCTGGGCGACATGACCCCGATACGAAAGGCTCCGCCGCCGATGCGGGTGAAGGCGATCATGTTGCCGCGCGGACTCCACACCGGCGATGCGTAGCGCGCGCCACCGAAGGTAATGCGCTTCTGGTTGGCACCGTCGGCATCCATCACATACAGTTGCTGGGTGCCGGAGCGGTCGCTTTCGAACACGATTTGGCGGCCGTCCGGGGAGTAGCTCGGCGAGGTATCGGCGCCGGGCGTGGCGGTCAGGCGGCGCGGTGTTCCGCCATTCGCGCCGACGACATAGATGTCGGTGTTCCCCCCGGTGGCCATCGAGAAGATGATATCGCGGCCATCGGGTGAAAAGCGCGGGGCGAAGGTCGTGACCCGGCCGGGGATCAGCAGCCGCTCGGCGCCGCTGGCAACGTCCATCACATACACCCGCGCCATCCGCCCCTGGTAGCTCATGTACACCAGCTTATCGCCGCGCGGGGAGAAGCGCGGGGTGACGACGGTCGCCTTGCCGGTCGTCAGATAGCGGTGGTTGGAACCATCCGAATCCATGATCGCAATGCGTTTCAGGCGGTTATTCTTCGGCCCGGTTTCGGCGACATAAACGACGCGGGTGTCGAGGAACGGCTGCTCGCCCGACAGACGCGAGTAAATGGTGTCGGCGCATTTGTGTGCGGCGCGGCGCCATTCGGTGGCGGGGACGGCGAAACCCTGATGGGTGAGTTCGCGCCCGGCGGTGACATCGTGGAGGTAGCAGCCGACGATAATGCGCCCGTCGGGCCGCGCCTCGACATAGCCCGAGACCAGCGCCGAGGCGCCGGCGTTGCGCCACTCGGCATAAGCGGGGGCGGCGGCCTCGGGAAAGGCATAAGCGCGCACCCCGGTTGGGCCGAGCGGGGTGAACAGGCCGGTCGAGCGCAGGTCGGTGGCGACCACTTCGGCGATGCTTCGGCCGAGCTGGGCGGTATCGCCGGCCGGAGTCGGCACCGGCTCGGGCGTCGGCATAAAGGGGACGGCGATAGCCATCGGCGCGTTGATCCCGCCGACGACGTCGACTTCGAGCGGGCCACTGTCCTGCGCCGACGCGGCGGCGGCGAGGGGCAGGGCGAACAGGGCGACGATCAGCTTCACGGGGGCGCTCCTCACGGCAGATTGTAATTCATAATGAAATCGGACCATCCGCGCCCGCTGTCGGTCTCGTACAGCTCGGGCGGCAGGCCGGTGAGCGGGGCGCAACCGACGAAGGTCGCGACCGCGAGATCCTTGACCCGCTCTTCAAACCGGCCGTTTTCGTCATCTACGCCCGAAGTCGAGAGCACTTGGGGCGCGCCTTTGAGGCGGCCATTGGGGAACAGCATCAACCTCATTTTGACGCGAATGCGGCTGGCGCCTGGCCCGGGATTGACCTGGCGATCGGCACACGGCTGGACCTGGCGGCGGATGGCCTGGACGATGCCCGCCATGGCCGACGCGCTGACGGTCGCGGCGGAAGGCTTGGCCGGTGCGACCGAGCGGCTGGGCGAGTCTGCGATGCCCTTGAGGAAGTCGTTGCCGATGCGCGAAGCGCGGGCGGCTGGGCGGGCCGGGGCGGGCGCCGCCGGTCTGGCCGTGGCGCGCTCGGTGGCGCGCAGCGCGGGGGTCGGGACGATGCGCGGCGCTGGCGGCAGCGGCACCAGGGCGGGGGCAGGCAGAGGTTGATCGGCCGCGGCGACGTCGGGGGCGACGCTGGCCGGTGGCGGTGTGGGAATCGTGGACGGAGCGGCCGGGGCCAGGCCGACTTCGTCGACCAGCTCGACCTCCATGGCTGGCGGCTCGGGGGCCACAGCGACATGGGCGAGGCTCATCGACAGCGCCGCGATCAACGCGACGTGGAAAACGACCGCCGCCCCGGTGCCCGCAAGTTCGGCGCGGTCGACGCTCATGGCTTGTCGCTTCCGACCGAAACCAAGGCGACGCGGTTCAACCCGGCGCGGTTCAATTCGCCCATGACCCGCATCACGCGCCCATAGTCGAGGGTGCGGTCGGCGCGGAGATAGACTCGGCGGCCCTCGGGGGGCGCGGGCAATGCGGCGATGCCGGCGAGCCTGGTCGGCAAGGCGGCCTCCGTCACGGCCGCGTCGTCGATGGTGATCGCGCCATTCCTGTCGATCGCGACTTGCACCGGTTTCGCCTGCTGATCGAGCGCGCCGGCGCGGCTTTCCGGCAAATCGACGGGCACTCCCGCCACGAGCAGAGGCGCGGTCACCATGAAGATGATGAGGAGGACGAGCATGACGTCGACCAGCGGGGTGACGTTGATCTCGGCCATCGGCGCGCGCCGCCGCCGGCGTCCGCCACGCGAGGGGGCGATGCCCATCGCCATCAGCGGGCGCTCTCGCTTTTTGGCCGGACCTCGACTTCGAGTTCGCGGCTCAAGGTGGCGTGGAAGCGGTCGGCGAAGCGGCCGAGGCGCGCTTCGAGCCGGTCGAGGCGATGGCTCAGGCGGTTATAGGCGATGACGGCCGGGATGGCCGCGAACAGGCCGATGGCGGTGGCGAACAGCGCTTCGGCGATGCCCGGCGCGACGACCGCGAGGCTGGTGTTGTTGGCGCCGGCAATGGCGGTGAAGCTGCGCATGATCCCCCACACGGTGCCGAACAGGCCGACGAACGGCGCCACCGCGCCGACCGTGGCGAGGATGTTGAGGCGGTCGCTCAATCGATCGAGTTCCGCGGCGAGCGCGGCGTTCATGCGGCTGGCGAGCCGCTCGCGGGTGCCGGAGCGATCGACCGCCGCCGCGCGGGTCGAGCGGCGCCATTCGTCCATTCCGGCGGTGAGGACGGCAGCGATCGGCAACTTTTCCTCGCCGCGCCTGGCGTGGAACGCGTCGATATCCTCCGCCGCCCAGAAATCACGCTCATAGGAGTCCGACAGGCGGTTGATGCGGCGCAGGCGAAGGGCGTGGCTAAAGATGATCGCCCACGTCCAGATGCTCGCCGCGAGCAGGCCGAACATGACGATCTTGACGACGATGTCGGCGTGCAGGAACAACGCCAGGGGCGACATCATATCGGTGCTGGCGGTGACTTCGGGCATCAAATCTCGCTCTTTAAAACGGTTTCGAACCGCTCGACCCACGCTTTCGGCTGGCGCTTCGGGCGGCCATCGAGGGTGAGGAAAGCGGCGGTCACCCGCGCGTCGGTCAATGGTTGGTTGGCGCGCATGACCCGTTGATGAATGACGACCGATGCCGCGCGAACCGCTTCTACCTCGGAAACCACGACGAGGTCGTCGCCGAGTTTGGCCGGGGCAAGATAACGGATGGAGACCTCGGCGACCGCATAGACGCCCTCCCCGCTTTCCATCGCGGCGCGCTGATCCACGCCGACGGCGCGGAGGAAATCGGAGCGGGCGCGCTCCATATATTTGAGATAATTGGCATAATAAACGATCCCCGCGGTGTCGGTGTCCTCGAAATAGACGGTCAGAGCGAAGCGGTGCTGGGACCCGGCGAACCCGCCGCGGTAAGGTGTATCTAGGCATGACGCTGTCATCGCCACCGCCTTAACCATCCCCGGACTCGGGCCGCAACCCCGCCGCGACGAGCCGACGCTTGACAGCGATGTAACCCTGGGGTTACTTGTCACCTAGAGGTTACATTACGGGGGAGCGAACATGACCGAACATTCAACGGCCGAACACGCCGACTTCCTCAGTCGCCGCCGGGCACGAATGCTGCCGTTCCTGGCGGTGATCTACCTTACCCAGCAATTCAGCTATTTTTCCACCGTGCATGGAACGCCAGAGCGCACCGTTGACCATGTAAAAGTCGGCGCGTGGGTGATCCTGACCCTGATGCTGCTGGCCGCGCTGACCACGAAGGGATTCTGGTTTCGATCGCGTGCGCTGCGCGAGCTGATCGACGACGAAACCACCCGAGCCCATCGCGGCGATGCGCTCGGGTGGGGCTTCGTCTTTTCGACACTGACCGGAGTCGCCCTTTACTTTGTGTCGATGATCGAACCGATCGCTGCACGCGAAGCGATCCACATCATCGTTTCGCTGGGGATCGCTGCCGCATTGGTGCGTTTCGGGATGCTCGAGCGGCGCGCGCATCGTTATGCCTGAGCGCCTGGCCAACCGGCTGAAGGACAAGCGCGGCGAACTTGGCCTGACCCAGGCCGAACTGGCCGGCCAAGTGGGCGTGACGCGCAAAACCGTCAACACGGTGGAGAATGGCGTGTTCACCCCGTCGGCGCTACTCGCGCTGAAGCTGGCGCGGGCGCTGGGCGAGCCGGTCGAGCAACTGTTTTGGCTGGAGCAGGGCTAAGCGCCGCGACGCGCTGGACGAGGTCGCCCATCGGCGCGCTCAAATCGCTCAAGTGCATGCCCCAGCCGGGGAGGAAAAAGCCCATTGCGCCGACCTCGCCGCCGACCCGGTCGGTGCGCTTGTCGCCGGGATCGGCGTTGGTACGGATCGACAAATAGCCGCGCGGGCCGTCATTGACGCAGCGCGCCGAGACCAGGCCGAGGGTTTCCACGAAACTGGTCGGCGGCGGGCCCTCGCTCGACCATTCAATCGGGCCGCCCGGCACCGGCAAGCCGGAGCGAGCGTGCCAAATGCTGTCGAGCGCGACCCAGCCGGTGGCGCCGGGCCTTCCCGGGTTGGTGCAGCCAACAGTCATCCCTGGCTGGTCGGCATAGCCGAACATCGCGCCGGGCGGCGGCGGGTTGTGCTCGCGAAAACTGGTCCACGTAAGGACGCAGCCGGTCTCATCTGGCGACCCGCACAGCGGGGTCGACCTGAAGCTGCCGCCGACGCGTTTGCCGACCGGGACGAGGACATTGTAGCCGGGGACGATGGCCAGCTTCATGCGGGCGGCGATCGGCTTGCCCTCGATTTCACGGCGGATGAGTTCGATCAAAAGCGCCGAACCCTGGCTATGGCCGATGAGGACAAACGGGCGGCCCTTATTGTCGTTGGCCAGGTAGGAACGCCACGCCGCGGCGACATCGCCGTAAGCGATGCGCGCGGGCAAACTGATGTCGCCGCCGGTGAACGCGGCGGCGACCGCCGCCATGGTCATCTGGCGATAAAGCGGGGCGAACGGGCGGCACACCCCGGCGAAGCGGGCGAACTGGGCCTGGACAACGAACTTCTCCTCGCCCGCATCGGGGACGAGGTCGCTGTTCAACCCCTCGTCGTGGCTGACAGTGGGGTAGACATAGAAGCAGTCGACGGCAGGATCGGCGAAGCGCGGCGCGGGAATTTTGGCGCCATAGCCGGCGGGGAGAAGGGCGGTGACCAACGGCTGGCGGGCGCAGACGTCATCGCGGCCGGGGCGGCACAGCCAGTTTGCGGGTTTGGTGTAGTCGGTCGGCGAGGGGGAAGGCGTTTGGGCGTGGACGGGGGTTGCGAACAGTGCGGCGGATGCCGCCAAGGCCAGTGAACGCATTACTTGTCTCCGTCTCCGACATCGAACAGGCCGGTCTGGGCGCCGGCGGGGGGATTGAGGCCGAGGTGACTCCAGCCGCGGCCGTTGAGGCAGCGACCGCGTGCGGTGCGGGCGATGAGGCCAAGCTGAATGAGGAACGGCTCGACGACATCCTCGATCGTGTCGCGCGGCTCGCTGAGGCCGGCGGCAAGCGTCTCGATTCCGACCGGGCCGCCGCCATAGAGGTCGGCGATCATCGTCAGATAGCGCCGGTCCATCGCGTCCAGCCCGAGCCCGTCGATTTCCAAGCGGTGGAGCGCGCGGTCGGCGACCTTGGCATCGATCGTGTCGGCGCCGGCGGCATGGGCGAAATCGCGCACCCGGCGGAGCAAGCGGCCGGCGATCCGCGGAGTGCCGCGCGAGCGCCGCGCGATTTCATGCTCGCCCTCGCCGGTGGTCGGTGCGGACAGCAAGCGCGCGGCGCGGCGGACGACCTGCTCAAGCTCGGCGACCGAGTAGAAATTGAGCCGGATAGGGATGCCGAACCGGTCCCTCAGCGGAGTGGTGAGCAAGCCCTGGCGGGTGGTCGCGCCGACGAGGGTGAATTTGGGCAAATCGATGCGGACCGAGCGGGCGGATGGGCCCTCGCCGATCATCAGGTCGAGCGCGCGATCCTCCATCGCCGGGTAGAGCACTTCCTCGACCGCCGGATTCAGGCGGTGGATCTCATCGATGAACAGGACGTCGCCGTCCTCGAGGTTGGTGAGCAAAGCGGCGAGATCGCCCGACTTGGCGATCACCGGGCCCGACGTGGCGCGGAAGCCGACGCCCATCTCGCGCGCCAGAATCGCCGCCAGCGTGGTCTTGCCGAGGCCGGGCGGGCCGAAGAACAAGACATGGTCCAAAGGCTCGCCGCGGGATTTCGCGGCATTGACGAAGATGCGCAAATTCTCGCGCGCGCCCTGCTGCCCGACGAATTCGTCGAGGGTTTTGGGGCGAAGCGCCGAATCGGCGTCCTCGGCGGTTCGTTCGGGAGTCGTCAGCCGGTCGGGGTCAGTGGCCATTAGCAGCGAATGTTCTCAATGTTCACACTCGTGCGCATAGTTTTCGCTGTGCGCAGCGGTGGCAGCGGCAATTGGCGAAGGCGGACGGCAGTGCTCATCGGGCGATCATGCACAATTGGCACGCTGTAGGACAGTCAAAAGCTAGCGAGAGACATCGGGCGCGGGAAACAGCAGGCGGGCGGCCAGCGCGCCGAGCGCCGCCCCAACCAGCTGGGCGACTACAAACGCGGGCACGTCGGCGCGGGCGATCCCCGAGAAGCTGTCGGTCAGGCTGCGGGCAAGCGTGATCGCCGGATTGGCGAAGCTGGTCGAGGCGGCGAACCAGTAAGCAGCGACGATGTACAGCGCGATGACGCCGCCGGCTTCGGCGGGCGGCCGGCCGGCCATGCCGAACACCGCCAGCACCAGGCCGAAGGTGGCCATCCCCTCGGCCAGCCACTGGCCGGGACCAGTGCGGGCATGGGCCGACCATTGCAGCAAAGCCAGGTCGAACATGGCGTGGGTGGCGAGGACGGCGAGCAACCCGCCGGCTAGCTGGGCGAGGATGTAGGGGGCAAGATCGCGCCCCGCGAGGCGACCGCGTAAGGCGAGCGCGACGCTGACCGCCGGGTTGAAGTGGGCGCCCGACAGCGGCGCGAGCACGGCGATCAGCACGAACAATATGGCGCCGGTGGCGATCGAGTTGGCGAGCAGCGCGATGGCGACGTTCCCGCCAGCCAGACGCTCAGCCATGATGCCAGATCCAATGACGGCGGCGAACAGGAAGAAGCTGCCGATCGCCTCGGCGGCCAGGCGGCGGGGGAGGGTCACTTCGCGGCTTTTCGCAGCGCCAGCCGGACCAGCGCATCCAGTGTCGCGTCGTCGCCAAGCTCGGCGGCCGCCGCGGCGACGGCGGCGCTGGCTTCGGCCGGTTTGAAGCCCAGATTGGCGAGGGCGGA
>JBDSMA010000126.1:0-4903 GCA_039916085.1 Sphingomicrobium sp. | reverse complement strand
TTGTCGAGCCGCTTGGCGAGGCTGCGCGCCCGCACCACCCCGCCGACGTCGGGCGAGACGACGGTCAGGTCGCGGCCCTTGAAGCGCGCCTTGATGTCGGCGCTCATCACCGGCGCGGCCCACAGATTGTCGGTCGGGATGTCGAAGAAGCCCTGGATCTGGCCGGCGTGGAGATCGACCGACAGCACCCGGTTGGCGCCCGCCTCGGTGATGATGTTGGCGACCAGCTTGGCCGAAATCGGCGTGCGCGGGCCGGGTTTGCGGTCCTGCCTGGCATAGCCGAAGTAAGGCACGACCGCGGTGATCCGCTTGGCCGACGCGCGCCTCAGCGCGTCGATGCAGATCAGCAATTCCATCAGATTGTCGTTGGTCGGGAAGCTGGTCGACTGGAGCACGAACACGTCCTCGCCGCGGACATTCTCGTTGATCTCGACGAACACTTCTTCGTCGGCGAAGCGGCGCACGCTGGCACTGGTCAATTTGGTGCCCAGATAGTCGGCGATCGCCTGCGACAGCGGCAGGTTGGAATTTCCGGCAAGCAGCTTCATGTGGCGGTCCCGTGACGGCTGTTGCGGCCCCTTAGGCAGTCCAGACGGCAAAGGGCAAGGTTGCGATGCCCCGCCGCGCCGTTAAAGCGTCGGGCGTGACCGAGACGCTTCGCATTGCCCTGGCCCAGATGAGCCAGCGGGTCGGCGACCTTGCCGGCAATGCCGCCGCGATTCTCAAGGTTCGCGCCACGGCCAGCAAGGCAAGCGCGGATCTGGTGATGACCCCGGAAATGCAGCTGACCGGCTATCCCGCCGAGGATCTGGTGCTCAAGGCCGCTTTCCTCCGCCGCACCACCGAGGAGACCGCGCGGCTGGTCGAAGCGACCGGCGACGGCGGCCCGGCATTGCTGTTCGGCACCATCCTGGCCGAGGACGGACTGACCTATAACGCGATGGTGCTGGCCGACGGCGGACGGATCGTCGGGCGGACGCTCAAGCATGAGCTGCCCAATTACGGCACGTTTGACGAAAAGCGCATCTTCGCCGCCGGGCCGCTGCCCGAACCGATCCTGTGGCGCGGCGTGAAGCTCGGCACGCCGATCTGCGAGGATATCTGGCTCGAGCCGGCCGGCGCCGCGCTGGCCAAGGCCGGCGCGGAAATATTGCTCGTCGCCAACGGCAGCCCATTCGAGCTCGACAAGGACGATCTGCGTCAGCGCCTCGCCCAGGCGCGGGTGACCGAAACCGGCCTACCTCTGGTCTATCTCAATCGCGTTGGCGGGCAGGACGAATTGGCCTTCGACGGATCGAGCTTCGTGTTGAACGGCGACGGCAGCCTGGCGTTGCAGATGCCCGACTGGCGCGAGGCGCTGACCATCAGCGAGTGGACGCGAGGAGCGAACGGCTGGCGCTGCGCCCCCGGCGAGGTCGCGGTGCTCGATGGTCATCCGGCCGACATCTACCACGCGATGATGGTCGGGCTGCGTGACTATGTCGCGGCCAATGGCTTCCCCGGCGTGATCCTCGGCCTGTCGGGCGGGATCGACAGCGCCCTGTCGGCGGCCGTCGCGGTAGATGCGCTCGGGGCGGACCGGGTTCACTGCGTGATGATGCCCTCCAAGTTTACTTCGGATGAAAGTCTCCAGGACGCCGCCGAATGCGCTCGGCTGCTCGGCGTGCGTCATGACGTCATCCCGATCGTCCCCGGCGTCGATGCGTTGGGCAAAATGCTGCCGGGGATCGACGGGCTGGCGGCGGAGAATATCCAGTCGCGGCTCAGGATGGTGACGCTCATGGCGCTCAGCAACCGCGACGGGCACATGCTGCTGACCACCGGCAACAAAAGCGAGATGAGCGTCGGCTATGCCACTCTCTACGGCGACATGGCGGGCGGCTATTCGGTATTGAAGGACGCCTACAAGACAACGGTGTTCGCGCTGTCGCGATGGCGCAACGGGAACCGCACCAGCGATGCGCTCGGCCCGAAGGGCGCGGTGATGCCGCAGCGGGTGATCGACAAGCCGCCGTCGGCTGAACTCCGCCCTGGGCAGAAGGATGAGGACAGCCTACCGCCTTATGCCTTGCTCGACCGCATTCTCGAGGCGTTGGTCGAACAGGAGCAGTCGGTCGCCGAAACCGCGCGCATCACCGGCGCCGACCCGGCGCTGGTCGCGGACATCGAAAAGCTGCTGCTCCGCGCCGAATATAAGCGCCGCCAGGCCCCGCCGGGGGTCAAGATCGGCACCCGAAACTTCGGCCGCGACCGCCGCTACCCGATCTCCAACGCCTTCCGCACAGGGAAATCATGACCGTCGTTACCCGCTTCGCCCCATCGCCAACCGGCCGGCTGCACGTCGGCAACATCCGCACCGCGCTTCACAATGCCCTGCTGGCGATCAAGCACGACGGGCGCTTCCTGCTCAGGATCGACGATACCGATGCCGAGCGCTCGACCGAGGACTTTGTCGCGGCGATTCATGCGGACCTGGCGTGGCTCGGCCTCAAGCCTGACGCCACGTTCCGCCAGTCGGAACGCTTCGCGCTGTATGAGCGGGAGTTCGAGCGTCTCAAGGAAGCGGGGCGAGTCTATGCCTGCTACGAGACGCCTGAAGAGCTCGAAATTCAGCGCAAGATCCTGCTCGGGCGCAAGCTGCCGCCGATCTACCAGCGCAAGGCGCCAGCCGATGGCCCACCGGATGATCGAGTGCCGCATTGGCGCTTTCTGCTCGACGATGATTCGCCGATCGCATGGACCGACCTCATTCGCGGGCCGCAGAAGTTCGACCCGAAGCTGATCAGCGATCCGGTCATCCGCCGCGCCGACGGCAGCTGGCTCTATCTGCTGCCCAGTGTGATCGACGACATCGACCTAGGCATCACCCACATCGTCCGCGGCGAGGACCATGTCTCGAACAGCGCGGTCCAATTGCAGATGTTCGCCGCGCTCGGCGCGACTCCGCCACACTTCGCCCACGAGGCGCTGCTCGTCGCCGCCGAAGGCAAATTGTCGAAGCGCCTCGGCTCGACCGGGATCGACGCACTGCAGGAGGCTGGGATTGAGCCGATGGCCCTGCTGTCGCTGCTCTCCCGTCTCGGTACGTCGCAGCCAGTCGAGCCGATCGCTGATCTGGCCATCCTCGCCAGCTTCCTCGATTTCGCCCATTTCGGCCGAGCCCCGGCCCATTTCGATATAAGCGAGGTCGAGCAGCTCAACGCCAAACTACTCCACCATCTCGACCACCATGACGTCGCAGCCCGGTTGCCCGATGGCATCGGCGAAGCGGAGTGGCTGGTTCTGCGCGGCAATCTCGCGCATCTCGGCGACGCTGCTGACTGGCTCGCCGTTCTTCATGGGGACATCGCCTCGCCCGAAGTCGTGCCAGACGACAAGCCGCTGCTGTCGGCTGCGTCGGAGGTTGCGGCGACGCTTGACTGGGCGGCCGAACCGTGGCGCGCGTTGACCGACGCGCTAAAGGCCTTGACCGGCCGCAAAGGGCGCGCGCTGTTCCACCCGCTCCGGCTTGCGCTCACCGGGCGCGAGTCCGGCCCCGAGATGGCGCCGCTGCTCGCGCTGATCGGCCGAGACAGAGCCGTCGCCCGCCTTGCCGCCGCAGCGCGCTAACGCTTCCTCTTGACCGGCTCGGCGTAACTGAACGCGCTCTCGGCCACCGCGACATTGTAACGCTGGTTGGCGAGCCGGACGGTGGTCTTCTTGTTCTGCGCGTCGATCGCGGTCCAGCCTTCAAGCCGCAACCCACCCGGCGCGCCCGGCGCCTTGACGAACGCCAGGATCAGCGTCCCGAATTCGGGCCGGCGGGCGTCGCGGGCGCGCACGACGATGACGTTGGGGTTGCCCGCATCGACCACGCGCGCGATCCGCTGCAGGTCGGGATTGGACGACAGCAATATTGACAGCGGCGACTTTGCCACCGGCCAGCTAGACTTTTGCCCGACATCGTAATCGATGAAGGTCAGCGTGCTGCCGTTGCCGACCAGCAGCATATTGGCCCCTTTGCCATATTCGAAGCGAATCCGCCCCGGCCGCTTCAACGATAGCGTGCCCGACAGCTGGCGGCCCTTGCCATCGGTCTGCGTGAATTGAGCAATCATCGACTGGGTCGCGGCGAGATGCGCTTCGACCTGATTTAGCTGGGCTGTGCTGCTCGCCGCGACCGGCGCGGCCAGTGCGACGACGGCCACTACCGGCATTAAAGCGCGAGCGAATGAAAAGGCGGACGTCATGCAAATCTCCTGGAAGTTGCGGCCGCGAATGACCTTCGCCCATTGAATGCCCCCTGAACCTGCTGGTTCCGAAGCGTTCATCCCCGACTAAAGCGGGTGGCCGTCAGGGTCGATCAGGACTTCGCGCCGCCCGACATGGTCGGGGATGCCGACCAGTCCGTCCTTCTCCATCCGCTCGATCAGCCGCGCCGCACTGTTGTAGCCGATGCGCAGCTGGCGCTGCAGGTAGCTGGTCGATGCCTTCTGGCTTTCCGCGACGGTCTGGATCGCCTTGCGGTAGAGCGTGGTCTCGGCGTCGTCCTCGCCAACCGGCTGCCCGTCGAAGATGTAGCCGCCGTCCTCCGGTTCCTCGGTCACCTTGTGGTTGTAATCCGGGGCGCCCTGCTTTCTCCAATGGTCGGCGACCAGGCGCACTTCGTCGTCGCTGACAAACGGCCCGTGGACGCGCAGGATCTGCTTGCCACCGGGCATGTACAGCATGTCGCCCTTGCCCAGCAGCTGCTCCGCCCCCTGCTCGCCAAGGATCGTCCGGCTGTCGATCTTGCTAGTTACCTGGAAGCTGATGCGGGTCGGCAGATTGGCCTTGATCACACCGGTGATGACGTCAACCGATGGGCGCTGGGTGGCCATGATAAGGTGGATGCCGGCGGCGCGCGCTTTCTGGGCCAGCCGCT
>JBDSMA010000125.1:0-4373 GCA_039916085.1 Sphingomicrobium sp. | reverse complement strand
CAGCACAGCCAGAATTACGGGCCATGGTATGCCAGCGTGCCGGGGCTGGTGGTCATCGCGCCTTACAGCGCGGCCGACGCCAAGGGGCTGTTGAAGGCGGCGATCCGCAGTGACGACCCGATCGTGTTCCTTGAGAATGAACTGCTCTACGGCCACAGTTTCGACGTCCCCGAGGGTGACGAGGTGCTGCCCATCGGCAAGGCGCGAACCGTCCGCGGGGGCCAGGATGTGACGCTGGTCAGCTATTCGATCGGGGTCGGGGTCGCGCTTGAAGCGGCGGCGACGCTGGCCGGCGAGGGTATCGAGGCCGAGGTCATTGACCTGCGCACGCTGCGCCCGCTCGACAAAGCGGCGGTGCTGGCGAGCCTCAAGAAGACCAACCGGCTGGTGGTGGTCGAGGAAGGCTGGCCGACCTGCTCGATCGCCAGCGAGATCATCGCCATCTGCATGACCGAAGGGTTCGACGACCTCGACGCGCCGGTGCTGCGGGTGACCAACGAGGACGTGCCGATGCCCTATGCCGCCAACCTCGAGAAACTGGCGCTGATCAACGCCGCCGACGTGGTCACGGCGGCCAAGGCGGTCCTCTATCGCTGAGCCCCGAGGGCCGGCGATGCGCGACCGCGACTTGATTCGGCTTTATTGGCCGGTCGAGCTCAGGTCCGCGTTCGATGCGCTGTTCGGGATCGACGATGCGCTTGGGCAAGTGGTCGTTTCGACCAGCCAGCCGGCATTGGGCGCGATCCGCCTCGCCTGGTGGCGCGAGGCGATCGAACGGCTCGATCGCCAGCCCCCGCCGCCCGAGCCGCGATTGCAGGCGGTGGCGTCGGAATTGCTTCCACGCGGGGTGAGCGGCGTCGAGGTGGCCGGGATCGAAGCCGGCTGGGCGGCTTTGCTCGACGAAGTGCCTGACGTCGATACAGTCGCGGGACGGGGCGAAATGCTGTTCGCGATCGGTGCGCGGCTGCTCGGCGCGAGCGATCCGCGCCTGGGTGAGGCGGGCAGGCTGTTCGCTCTTGGCGGGGCGGCACGGCGCGGATTTCGCTTCGCCGCGCCTGCCGAGCTAAGTGGGCATCGCTTCCCCCGCCAGCTGCGGCCGTTGACCGCGCTCGCCCGGCTTGCCGCGCGTGACTTGCGGCGGGATCAGCGTGAGGATGAAGCGACGCCCGCGCGCGCCGTCGCCTTGCTGTGGCACCGTCTATCCGGGCGCGTTTCGTAAGCGGATTGAATCCGCGCCAAAGTAAGCGTAATCCTTCCGTGCCGGATCGCTTCCCCTTTGAAAGGAGGAGCCGATGCGCCGTTTCCTCGCCGGTGCCGCCGCCTGCCTGTTGCTTGTCACCGGGGCCTTCATGTTGTGGCAATCCCGGGCCGAGGGGCCGGCGTTGCCGTCCGCTCCGCTGGCGCGTTTCGCTGCCGCCACCCCGCCGGGCATGCGCCTGGCACCGATCCCCAATGCCCCCGAAGCCGACGCCAGGTCGAAGGAAGAGAAGCGCTTTGCCCGCGCCGACAAGAACAAGGACGGGCGGATCACGCTCGCTGAACTGGTCGAGCCGCGGCGCAAGGCTTACGACCGGCTCGATCTCGACCATGACGGCAAACTAAGCTTCGAGGAATGGTCGGTGAAGACCATCGACAAGTTCAAGGAAGCCGACGCCGACAAAAGCCAGGTGCTGAACGCGGTCGAATATGCCGCGACCGCGCCCAAGCCCAAGGCGAAGAAACCCGGATGTGGATGCGGTTGAGCTTCAGGCGCTTTGAATTTCTTAGACTAGCGCCCAGGCTGGGCTGCTTGGCTCAAGCGACCATTTGCGATTAGACTGCTCGCGCTAAGGTTGCTGGGGTCGAACCATGACGAATCTCGAACGGTGAAGTCCGGAAAATGAACGGTTTCGACGTGCTTTTTTCGCTCCTGAGTTTGCTGCTCGGCCTGGCCATGGCGGAAATTCTCGGCGACTTCGGCAGGGTGATCGAACGACGACGGATCATCAAGATCGGGTGGCTGACCCCACTGCTGGCCTTGCTCGTGATGTTGGATCTCGGCAGCTTCTGGTCGAGCGCATACGGCTACCGCAATGTGCTTGTTGCCAACGATCTCAGCATTTTGGCGGTATTGGCTTTCGCCAGCGTCTATTATCTGATCGCAACGCTCGTCGTCCCCGAAGACCTGGAGGGCGTGAAAGACCTGGATCAGCACTATTGGCGCAATCGGCGGATCGTGGTTGGCGGGATCATCCTGCTCAACCTGCCGAACATTCCATTGACGATCGCGGTTGGGGCGGGGCCGGTGACGTGGTCTATCGTTGTGGCTTTCTACTCGTTTCTCGTTGCGCTCTTCGTAGCCAAAGGGGCGAGGGCAAATGTCATCCTTCTCCTCCTCGTCATTTCAATTTACTGGATGGTCCCTGTCTATTCCGAACTTATCGCTCGTTTTCATGCATGATGACCGACGCGCAATGTAACGGCCACCGTGCGGAGGAATGAACGAGTCGCGATCAGGCTGACGGCACCAGATCCGCGATTGGCGTGGGAGTGGGTGCAGGCTGGTCAATCCACCCAGCAAGCGCCGCCCGCGCCCGATCGGTGTAGAGGCGTTTGCGGTCGGCCTTTTTCGATTTGGGGCCGGTCAGCGGGGGCATTAGGCCGAAGTTGATGTTCATTGGCTGGTACGTCGCCGCGTCGGCGCCGCCGGTGATGTGGCCGAGCAGCGCGCCGAGCGCGGTCTCGACCGGGGGCGGGGCCAAGGTCTCGCCGCGCGCCTCGGCGGCGGCAAAGCGGGCGGCGAGGAGGCCAATGGCGGCGCTTTCGACATAGCCTTCGCAGCCGGTGATCTGCCCGGCGAAGCGGATGTGGGGCAGCGAGTTGAGGCGCAATTCGCCATCAAGCAATTCGGGTGAGCGGATGAAGCTGTTGCGGTGGATGCCGCCAAGCCGTGCGAACTCTGCCTGCTCAAGCCCTGGAATCGTTCTGAAAATCCTTACCTGATCGGCATGTTTCAGCTTGGTCTGGAAGCCGACCATGTTCCATAATGTACCAAGCGCATTGTCCTGGCGCAGCTGCACCACGGCGTAAGGCCAGCGTCCGGTTTTCGGGTTATCCAGCCCGACCGGCTTCATCGGCCCGAAGCGCAGTGTCTCCGGCCCGCGTTCGGCCATCACCTCGATCGGCATGCAGCCCTCAAAATATGGTGTGTCCTTTTCCCATGGCTTGAACTCGGTTTTTTCACCGGCGTTCAAGGCGGCGATGAAGGCGTCGTACTGCGCCTTGTCCATCGGACAGTTGATGTAATCCTTTCCGCCTTTCTCCCACCGTGCCGCCATCCAGCAGATATCCATATCAATCGACTCGCGGTGGACGATCGGGGCGATGGCATCGAAAAAAGCCAGCGCGCCTTCGCCGGTGGCGGCGGCGATGGCCTCGGCCAGGCTGGGAGCGGTCAGCGGGCCGGTCGCGATGATTGTCGGGTCCGACGCGGGGAGGACATCAACCCGTTCTCGCACGACGTTGATGTTGGGGTGAGCGGTGATGCGCCGCGTGACCTCGGCGGCGAAGGCTTCGCGGTCAACGGCGAGGGCCGATCCGGCGGGGACGCGATGCTGGTCGGCGGCGGCCATGATCAACGAGCCGAGGCTCCGCATTTCCTGGTGGAGCAGCCCGACCGCGTTGGACTCGGCATCGTCGGAGCGGAAACTGTTCGAGCAGACCATTTCGGCCAACCGGTCGCTGTCGTGCGCGGGCGTGGAGTCGCCGCCTCCGCGCATCTCGCTGAGGCGGACGTGCAAGCCCGCTTCGGCCAGTTGCCAAGCGGCTTCGGACCCGGCGAGGCCGCCGCCGATGATGTGAATGTCGTGGGTCATCGGCTCGCCCTTACCCGTTCGTCCCGAGCGAAGTCGAGGGACGCGTGCCGCAGCGTGTCTCGACTTCGCTCGTCACGAACGGATAGAATGGTTTCATGGACCTCAAGATTTTCACCATCGGCTACGAAGCCGCGACGATGGCCGATTTCCTGTCCGCGCTTACCGCTGCGGGGGTCAGGCAAGTGATCGATGTGCGCGCGCTGCCGCTGTCGAGGCGCCCCGGCTTTTCGAAGACGCCACTCCGGAACGCGCTGGCCAAAGCCGGCATCGGGTACATCCATTTGAAAGCGCTGGGTACGCCGCCCTCAGGACGCGAAGCGGCGCGCAAGGGCCGCTATTCGGAGCTGGAAGCGATTTACGCGGGACAGCTCGAACTTCCCGAGGCGATTGCGCAAGGTGCAGAGATGCTCGGCCTCGCCTCCGAGGCGCCGTCAGCGCTGTTGTGCTTCGAGCGCGACCCGGCGGCTTGCCACCGCTCGCTGTTGCTGACGGCGTTGGCGAGCGACGCCGAAGTGGTCG
>JBDSMA010000124.1:0-5423 GCA_039916085.1 Sphingomicrobium sp. | reverse complement strand
CGGGCGTCGGCAAGACAAGCGGCTGGCCGATTTCGGCCAGCGCCTGGCGGGCGGAGGCGGCGACCGTGCTTGCCGGGTCGGCGGCGATGGTCCGCTTCCAGTAATCGCGCGCGGCGGTCGCATCGCCCGAGGCGTTGGCGATATGGCCAGCTTCGAACAGCGCCTCGGGCATCGCCGGGGCGAGCGTCAGGGCACGGCCGATCGAGGATTTGGCGAGCGCAAGATCGCCTTCGCGTACCGCCAGCGCGGCCGAGAAATACCAGGTGAATGGATCCTCGCCGACGGTGGTGGCAGCCTCGGTGACGAAGCGCCGGGCGGCCTTCAGGTCGTTCTGCGCTTCGGCGGCGCGGGCGCGGTCGACCAGCGCGAGGCCGCGTTGCTCGGCCTGCAGCCCGGTGCCGACCAGCGCCCGGTCGAGGTCGAGCGCGGCCTTGCCCGGTTGCCCGGCGGCGATCCACATGTTGCCGGCCGCAGCGAGCATCCGCTGCGTGCGCGGCTGGCCGGCGGGCGAGTCGGCGGCGGCCTGCTCGAATGCTGCGGCGGCCTCGGCAAAACGCTCATGGTCCGACGCGTCGATGGCGTGGCACAGCGAGGCGGCGCTTCCGGGCTCGGCCGGGCAGGCGGGCGCGGCCGCGGCGGGCGTTGCCGTAAAGGCGAGAATAACGAAGACAGGGAGAATAAAGCGGATCATCGGGCAAGCTCCACTAGGCCATTGAGCTCGACGAGGACGGCGTGGATCTCGTGGGGCGCGCTCAGGCGGTGATCCGCTCCCTTGACCAGCTTCATCTGGACGTCTGATGAACGCAACCGTTCGACCAGCTTCAGCGCGACGCCGACCGGCACCACCTGGTCGGCCTCGCCGTGGACCAGGCGGACGGGGACGATCAGGTCAATCGGTGCGCCAAGCAGGCGCATCGCCTCGCCCGATTGCCAGAAGGCGCGGTGGGTGACCGACGGCGGCTCGTCATCGTGACTGGCGCGCTCGAGCTTGCCGTCGCGCAGCAGCGCCATCTTGTCGTCGGTCGAAAAACCCCAATCGGTAAAGTCGGGCGCGGCGGCGATGCCGAGCAGGCCGGCGATCCGGTCCTTTCGTCGCAGCGCCGCGTGTAGCGCGAGCCAGCCGCCCATCGATGAGCCAACGAGGATCAGCGGCCCGTCGGGCACGCCGAGGTCGATGGCCAGCAGCACCTCGTCGAGCCAGCAAGCGAGCGTGCCCTCGGCGAATTCGCCGGGCGAGCTGCCCGTTCCCGAATAGTCGAGGCGCAGGCAACCGAGCCCGCGCGACGCGCAGAAAAGGTCGATCGCCTGGGCCTTGGCGCCGGCCATGTCGGACGCATAGCCGGGGAGGAAGACGATGGTTGGGGTTGCCTGATCGCGCGCCGGGCGGAGCCGCATGGCGACCTTGCGCCCGTCGCCGGGGTCGAGGAAGGCGAGGTCGGGTTCGGGGATGTCGGGGATGGCAGGTAAATCGGTCACCCGCCCCGCTTAGCCAAAATGGCGACCGGAGCGACAGGAAATTGTGGTGGTCGGTCGGGGCAGCCCGCTTGACAGCCGGGACGAAAAGGCAGGGATTGGGGTCACTCATGCCGGGGGGGAGTTTTGACATACGCTATCGCCATCGTCGTGGTTGCTGCGCTGATTGTGGGGGCGCCGGTGCTCGCGCAGGATGCGACGGGCGTGGCGATGAACGGCGTGTCGCCGGCAGGGACCGTGGCCGCACCGGCGCCGCCGCCCAGGCCGCGGATTGGCAAGACTTTGCAGAGCATAATCGATGCCATCAACGCGCCGCGGCCAGTAGTGATCGCTCCGGCACCCGAACCGGTATCGCCGGTAGTGAAGCCCTCGCCGGCGGTGCCGAGTTATACTCCGGTGGCGGTGGTACCCGCGTCGCCGGTCGTTGTCCCGACAAAGCCCCGGCCGAAGTCCGTCCAATCCGCTCCCCGGGCCATCCCGGCGGTGAAGCCGAGGCCGGTGCAGGCGCCCGTTAAACACGCCCAGCAGCCGCGCGCCGGGCCGGTCGTCGCCGCGCCTCCGCCCGAACCGCCGCCAATCGCCGAAGCGGCGCCGCCGCCACCCATCGCCGCAACGCCGCCGCCAGTGGCCGAGATCGCGCCGGCTCCGTCGCCGGTCGCCGCTCCAGTGACGCTGGCACGGAGGCCGCCCGCGTGGGTGCTTTTGCTGATCGCCACCCTTGCCGCCGCAGCGGCGGTGGGACTCGCGCGGTGGCGCAAGGTACGACGGATCGCGCGAACTCGCGCGGCGTTGGCCTTTTCGCCACGGGTCGATTGGGGTGCGGGCGCGGCCGAGCCTCGAGGGTTCGGCCTGGCGGGGCCGGCGGTAACGATTCGGGCGCGGGTCGATTGGGGGGAGGCGACGAATGGCTGAGCGCCTGAAAGTCAGCGACCTGCTCGCCGAGCGCCTCGACTCGATGGCGGAAACGGTGCGCGGGCGGCTGTGCGACGACCAGCAGGTCGGCAAGATGAAGCTCGACTGGGGCTTCGTCGGGGACGAGCTTCACGCCGCGCTCAAGGGGGCGCTCGATGGCGACCTGATGGGGTTTCTGGCGGCGAGCTGGGCCAAGGCCAAGGAGCTGGCGGAGTATGCGGACCAAGCCAAGCACCCGCTCGGCGAGCGGTCGGCGGTGGCGTTCGGGGCACATGATTTTTCACGGTCAATCAAGCCGGTGGTGGCGGTAACCGTTGCCAATTGCCCGTGCGTCGAACTGGAGTTCGAGTTCGAAGTGACGGCGCATTTCGGCGGAATTCGGCTGGCCGTTCTCGACGGTCATATCGTCGGCGGCGATGTCGGAGAGGCGTGGGCCAGCGGCAAGCTCAGCACGCACGGCGTACCGCTGCATCCCGCCGCGGAGTCGAGGAAGCTGCAGCTGCCCGGCCGGTTCGAACTGGAGGCGCCGGGGGTAGAAATTCCGCGCCTGGAGCCGCGCAGGAGTGAAGAGGCAAGCGGCGCCGCTTGAGAGGCGGCGCCGCTGCTTCGGATCAGGCCTGGACGGTCATCGGGATGGCGCTGTTCTGACCGCCACCCGCATGTTCCTTGAGGAATGCACTGATGTCGCCGATCAGCCGGTCCCTGTCGGTCGCGAACAGACCATGGGCCGAGTCGTCATATTCGATCAGCCTTGCGCCCGGGATGGCCTTGGCGCTGGCGCGGCCAGTGGCGTCGATCGGGACCGTCTTGTCGGCGGTGCCGTGGATGACCAAAGTCGGCACGGTGAAGCTCTTCAAGTCCGGGCGGAAGTCGGTCGTGGCGAAAGCCTTGGCGGCGTCGAGCATGTTCTTCGTGCCCGACATCATGGTCTGACGCCACGAATTCATCAGCACTTCCTCGCTGACCGGCGAACTCAAGGTACCCACCCCGTAGAAATCCTTGAAGAAACCGGTGAAGAAATGCGCGCGGTCCTTTTTCATCCCGGCGGTCATCTCGTCGAACGCCGCCTGGGGGACGCCGTCGGGGTTGTCATTGGTCTTGAGCATGTAGGGCACGACCGCGCTAATCAGCACGGCGGCCGAGGTGCGTCCCGGATATTTGGTCTGAAAACGGGCGACTTCGCCGCCGCCCATTGAAAAACCGACCAACGCGACCGGCTGATCGATGCCGGCGTCGTCGAGGATCGCCTTCAGATCGTCGGCGTAGCTGTCGTACTCATTGCCGGTCCACGGCTGGTCCGAACGGCCGAAGCCGCGGCGGTCGGGCACGATCGCGCGAAACCCCTGGTCGGCCAGGGCGATGGCGGTATCGTCGAATGTGTCACCGGTCAGCGGCCAGCCGTGGAGGAGGACAACCGGGCGGCCCTTGCCCCAATCCTTGTAGTAAAGTTTGGTGCCGTCTTTCGCCTTTGCATAGGCCATCGCTTGGTCTCCTCTTGGGGTTCGATATGAAAACGCGTGGCGGGGAGGGTCGGCCCCGGCCCAGCCGCCGCGCCGCGCCAGGATGGGCGGGCGCGGCGACGGGGCGAGCAATCAGCGTTTGAGGAAGGCGTCGAGCGCGGCGGCAAAGGCGGCAGGTTGGTCTTGCATGATGAAGTGGTAGCTGCCGGGGATGCGGACGAGCTTGGCGCCTTTCGCCCCAGCATAAGCATCGGCGTAAAGCCGATCGGCGGCGGCGGCGGTCAACAGCCGGTCGTCCTGAGGATAGAGCATCGTCAAGGGCGCGATGATGTTGCCGAGGTCCGGCCGCACGTCGGTCGTCATGTCATCGTACATCGCCTGGCCGACAACCCTCAGGTCCGACGCCGCGGTTCCGTGGCGCATGATGCATGCGCCCTGCCCGCTGTTCGACATGTTGCCGGCGGGAGTGGCCGGGACGGGGAGCGAGGCCAGGCAATCGGCGGGTGCGAAGTCAGGCTTTGTGCTCGCCGCCTGGGCGAGGATCATCGCTTTTAGCTGGGTGGCGCGCGGCGTGATGGCAGCGAGATCGGGCGCGCCGAACACCGGACCGATAAACGGGAAGGAATCGACGATCATCAGCCGGCCCGGCAGCGCGGGCTGCTGAACTCCGATCATCAGCGCGGCGAGTCCGCCCATCGAATGGCCGATGATTGCCGGCTTATGGAGGCGGTTGGCGCGGATGTAGGCGGCGAGGTCATCGACGAACGGTTGCAGCACGGGGCCGCTGGCGTTGGCGCCGGCGGGTTCGCCGAAGCCCCGCAGCTGGACGAGATGGACGCGGTAATGCGCCTTGAGCCGCGCCGCGCTCGCCGCCCACACTTCGCGCGTGCTCGACAAGCCGGGGATGAAGATCACGTCGGGACCGCGACCCTCGACGGTGACGCTGAATCGGGTCGGCGCATAAGCGGGGCGGGCCGCGTGGGTCGAACCAGTGGCGGCGGGCAAAGGGGTAGCAATCGCGGCGAGCGCCGCGGCGAGCAACAGTCCGGTCATGGAATCAACCTTTCGTGGGGGAGGTGAAAATGTCTTCGATCGGCAGCGCGAACAGTTCGGCGATGCGGAAGGCGAGCGGTAAAGAGGGATCGTACTTGCCGGTCTCGATCGCGTTGACGCTCTGGCGCGACACGGCGAGGCGTTCGGCTAGGTCGGACTGGCTCCAGTCGCGTTCCGCGCGGAGCACCTTGAGGCGGTTGATCATCGGCACTCCCCCCCGCTCGTGCCCAAAGTCAGCCAGTTAACAAGGCTTCCCACTCCGAGTCTGGCGAACCACAGGATGGCGATGAAATAAGCATCGACATGGGGTACGAGGTCGACCGCTTCGAGAAAGCCCCAGGCCGTTGCGATCGACAAAGCAAAAGCGGTGGCGACGAGCGACTGGCGGACGAGCAGCATCCGCTGAAATTCGTCCTCCTCCTCGACCAGCAGCCGCCCGACTGCCCAGAATACCCCACTGACCGAAAATGCCGGCAGGAGCGCCAACACGAAGGCAAAAGGCCCCGTCACCTGCCCGCTGCCGAC
>JBDSMA010000123.1:0-1552 GCA_039916085.1 Sphingomicrobium sp. | reverse complement strand
TCGATGCGGTCGCGCCGTCGGATTCGCCGGCCTGGTTCCTGCGGCGATTCCGCTGCGCGATTGCACCGGTCTGCACGGCGCAAGCGGATGTCCTGCTCGAACAAGCGCGCGATGTGCCGATCGCCGCACAGGGCAATGCGTTGATCGGACAAGCGGCGCGGTTGATGGACGCTGATCAGCTGTTCATCGCCGTTGCCGCCCCGGTGCGCTGGTCGCTGGTGGCGCGCACCGTCCCCGGATTTGTCGAAAACCGTTATGCCCGCCACCCGCTGGCCGGGTTGAAAGCGCGCGCCGGTACAGGAGGAACGCAGTGAACCCGTTGAACAATATCCCGATGGGCGCCGACCCGCAGGCCGTCCGCCAACGCGTCGAAGCGCTGGAACTATTGCTTGAACGCGCCTTCACCATCCCCGGCACCAACCACAAGATCGGCCTCGACGTGCTGCTCGATTTCGTCCCCGTCGTGGGTGACATAGCTGGCGCCGCGCTCGGCAGCTACATGGTGTGGGAGGCGAGCAACCTCGGCATGTCGAAATGGGCGATGACCCGCATGGCCGGCAACGTCGGCTTCGACTTCCTGCTGGGCCTGATTCCGTGGGTCGGTGCAATCCCCGATTATTTCTTCCGCTCGAACACGCGCAATTTGCGAATCATCAAACGCCACCTCGACAAGCACCACCCCGAGACCGGGGTGATCGACGTGACGCCGATGCGGTGACCATCGCCGACGCGGAGGACCGCCGCGTGCGCCTCGCGCTGGTCGGCATCTTCCTGTTCGCACAGGCCGTGATGCGCCCGCCGGTCGTGTTGATCGGCTTGATCGCGGTACCCAGCGATTTCATCTTCCTGGGGTTGGCGGGTTGGGCCGTGGCCGATGTGGTGCGGCGACGCGCGCTGCCCAGCTGGCAGCCGGCGATGGGCTGGATCGCGCTCTATTTCATAAGTCTGGCGATGGCCACGTTGACCGCCGCCGATGTCCCGCAAGCGGTCGCCAAACTGGCGACTCAGGCCTATCTTGTGGTCATTCCACTGACGCTTTTG
Organism: Sphingomicrobium sp.; assembly: GCA_039916085.1. GTDB lineage: Bacteria > Pseudomonadota > Alphaproteobacteria > Sphingomonadales > Sphingomonadaceae > Sphingomicrobium. The sequence continues at coordinate 511 of JBDSMA010000123.1, read as the reverse complement.
GCCTTGCTTCGAAACGCCGAAGATCTGCGGTTCGCGCTGCGTGCATGGCTGATCGGAAGCGCGCTGGTGGCGCTTGTCGCGGTGATTGGACTGGCCAGTTTCACGCTCGCCCCGGACGGTGCCGTTTACCGCGCGCTGGAGTTCTACCATGGCTCGCTTCCGGCCGGCACCTATCCGCGGCTGTCGCTGAGCTTCCTCAACGGCAATATGGCGGCCAATTACCTGGTCGTGTCCGTCATCATGGCTATCCTTGCCGGGCGAATCGGAGCAATCACGCCGCGTCAGCGCGACCTCGTCGTCGCCGGCTGCACCCTCGCCGCCATCACCACCATCTCGCCGGGGCTTGGCGGGCTGCTGCTCGCGGCCGGGCTGTGCGGCTGCTTGGCGTGGCGGGGCGAGCGGCCGGCGGCGGCACGGGTGGCGCTTGGCGCCGGAATTTTCGGTGCGATCCTGTTCGTCGCCGCGGCGGCGTTGACGCTAATCCCCTACCCCGGCGCGGCGTTCGTCGCCG
>JBDSMA010000122.1:0-1645 GCA_039916085.1 Sphingomicrobium sp. | reverse complement strand
TGGCGTTCATCGTCATGCGCATCCAGGGGCTGAACGCAAACATCCTGTCGCTGGGCGGCATCGCCATCGCCATCGGCGCGATGGTCGACGGCGCGGTGGTGATGATCGAGAACGCGCACAAGCATCTCGAACATTGGGCTCGCGATAACCCGGACCGGCCGCTTGAACCCACCGAGCGATGGAAAATCATCACCGAAGCTGCGGCCGAGGTCGGCCCCGCCCTGTTCCTCAGCCTGCTGATCATCACCTTCTCGTTCATTCCGATCTTTTCGCTTCAGGGGCAGGAAGGGCGGCTGTTCGCGCCGCTCGCCTTCACCAAGACCTATGCGATGGGCGCCGCCGCGATCCTGTCCGTCACGCTCATCCCCGTCCTGATGGGCTTCCTGATCCGCGGAAAGATTCCGTCCGAAGACTCCAACCCAATCAACCGCTGGTTGACGCACGTCTATCGCCCGGCGCTCGATTTGGTGCTGGAGAAGCCGAAGCAGGCGCTGCTGATCGCGGCGCTCATCTTCGCCACAAGCCTTTGGCCGATCAGCCAGCTCGGCGGTGAGTTCATTCCGCAAATGAACGAAGGCGACCTGCTCTACATGCCCTCCGCGCTGCCCGGCATTTCGGCGGCCGAGGCCGGCCGGTTGCTCCAGCTGACCGACCGGTTGATCAAGACCGTGCCCGAGGTCGACAGCGTATTCGGCAAAGCCGGCCGCGCCGACACCGCCACCGACCCCGCACCGTTGGAGATGTTCGAGACGACCATCCGCTTCAAGCCGAAGGACCAGTGGCGCCCGGGCATGACCCAGGACCGGCTGATCGACGAGCTCGACCGTGCGGTCAAGGTGCCCGGTCTGGCCAACTTCTGGATTCCGCCAATCCGCAATCGCATCGACATGCTGTCGACCGGCATCAAGAGTCCGATCGGGATCAAGGTCGCGGGTTCGAACCTGGCCGAGATCGACAAGGTCGCCCGGCAGATCGAGCTACTCGCCAAGGCGGTGCCTGGCGTTGGCTCGGCGCTTGCTGAGCGATTGACCGGCGGGCGCTATATCGATGTCCAGATCGATCGCGCCGCGGCGGCGCGCTATGGGATGAATATCGCCGACGTCCAGTCGGTCGTGTCGGGCGCCATCGGCGGTGAAACCGTCGGCCAGACGGTAGAAGGACTCGCTCGTTATCCGATCACTGTCCGCTATCCGCGCGAACTGCGCGACAGCCTCGGCGCTCTGCGCAACCTGCCGGTGGTCACTCCATCGCTCCAGCAAATCACATTGGGCACCGTCGCCAACATCCGTGTCAGCGAAGGTCCGCCAATGCTTCGCAGCGAAAATGGCCGCCCGGTGACATGGATCTACATTGACGGACGCGGCCGCCCCCTCACCGCGATCGTCGGCGACTTGCAACGCGTGGTGGCGGCGAGGGTCAAGCTGCCGCCGGGGATCAGCGTCACTTACACCGGCCAGTTCGAATTTCTCCAGCGCGCGATCGAGCGGCTGAAGATCGTCGTTCCGGCCACCCTGCTGATCATCTTCCTGCTGCTTTATGCGACGTTCCGACGATTCGACGAGGCGGCGCTGATCATGGGTACGCTTCCATTCGCGCTGACCGGGGGTCTGTGGCTGCTCTACCTGCTCGGCTATAATCAGTCGGT
>JBDSMA010000121.1:0-2999 GCA_039916085.1 Sphingomicrobium sp. | reverse complement strand
ACGAAAGGACGCTCGTGACCGCGACCGCTACCAGTTTGAAGGGCGTCGACCTGCTCGCCGAGATCCAGCGACTGAAGACGGAGCGCAACGCGGTCATCCTGGCGCATTATTACCAGAAGGCGGAAATCCAGGACCTGGCCGATTTCGTCGGGGACAGCCTCGATCTGTCGCGCAAGGCGGCGGCTACCGACGCCGAGGTTATCGCCTTTTGCGGGGTGCGGTTCATGGCGGAGACGGCCAAGATTTTGAGCCCTGACAAGATTGTCATCCTGCCCGACATGGACGCCGGTTGCAGCCTTGAGGACAGCTGCCCGCCCGATCAGTTCAAGGCGTTCCGCGCGGCCCACCCCGACCATATCGCGCTGACCTACATCAATTGCTCGGCGGCGGTGAAGGCATTGAGCGACATCATCGTCACCTCGTCCTCGGCGCAAATCATCCTCGACCAGATTCCGAAGGACCAGAAGATCATCTTCGGCCCCGACCGGCACCTCGGCGGCTATCTGGCCCGCAAGACCGGACGCGAGATGTTGCTGTGGCCGGGTATCTGCATCGTGCACCAGGCATTTTCCGAGACCGAGCTGCTCAAGCTAAAGGCCGAACACCCTGGTGCCCCGGTCGCGGCGCACCCCGAATGCCCGCCGCACATCATCGACCATGCCGACCATGTCGGCTCGACCAAGTCGATCCTCGACTTCGCGCTGACCAGCCCGGCGCAGACGATCATCGTCGCGACCGAGCCGCATATCATCCATCAGATGGAAAAGGCCGCGCCGGGCAAGACGTTCATCGGCGCGCCCGGGGGCGACGGCAATTGCAATTGCAACATGTGCCCGTACATGGCCTTGAACACGCTGGAAAAGCTGTACGTCGCCTTGCGCGACCTAAAACCGCGGATCGAACTCAGCGACGAGGTCATGACCAAGGCCCGCGTCCCGCTTGAGCGGATGCTGGGGATGGCGGGGCGAACGGTCGGTCTGGGGGACGTCGGTCAGCCGATAATCAGCGGCGACTGACCCTGCTGCCCCTCCCGGCGGCGGCTCGTCTCATCGTAATCTTTCACGGCGTTCTGAACCCATTCAGCTAACTGGACGTTATGGTGGCGGAACGTAATTCTTTGAAGGGACACCCCTATGCGCACATCATTATTCACCATGACCGCGTTCGCCGTCATGCTTCCTGCGTCGTTCACGGCCTCGGTTCCGGCGAGTGCCCACGTCCGCAATTATGCTCATCACCATTATCATGGCCGGACTGTCCGCCATTATCGCTCTTGCCGCCATTCGCCGGGTAGTGCCGGGCTGATCGCCGGCGGCGTAGGCGGCGCGGTTGTCGGCAGTCAGGTCATCGGCCACGGCATACTCGGCATCGGTGCCGGCGCGGTCGGTGGAGCGCTGGCCGGACGGGCGGTCGATCGCACGATCACTGCCAAGCGTCGCTGCCGCTAAGGCACCGAGCCCAGCATCGGCATGACCGGTTCCCCGCGCGGATATGATTCGGCGCGGGGGAGCGACCGTATGCTGTCGATCCTCGGAGTCGCGCTTATCCACGTCGCGCTTGGCTGGGCATTGCTCGCGGGGCTGAACGTCGATGTCCGACATTCGGCCGAACTAATTACCCGGATGGTCGAAATCGACTTGCCGCCGCCGCCGCCCCCGCCGCCGCCACCGCCGGTCAAACGGGCGCGGACGGCCAGGGCAGCGGCGGCGCCGGCAGCGCACGACCGGCCGGGCGGATCGACCGGGCCGGAGCGCATGCCGCGCCCGACGCCGGTCGCGCCTGTCGTTGCCAAATCCCCGACTCCGTCGCCCGGCGGATCGTCAGGTCATGGCACCGCCATCGGCAGTGGCAGCGGCGGCGGGACGGGCGGCAGGGGCACGGGCAACGGCGACGGCGACGGTGGCACCGACCTTGAACAAATCGCCGGAGAAATTCGGCCGTCGGACTATCCCAAAGCGGCGCTCAAGGCGGGAATTGGCGGGCGGGTCGAGTTCCGCTTCACCGTCGCCGCCAGCGGCCGGGTGAGCAATTGCGCGATCACCCGCTCAAGCGGCAATGCCGAGCTCGACGCCACGACGTGCCGCGTCATCATCCAGCGCTTCCGGTATCGCCCTAGCACCGATGCCGCGGGCCGGCCCCGCGCCGACGAGGTCGAAGGCGACCATTTGTGGTCGGTCGACCGGCGCGAAGAGAGCGACTAGGGCGTCGCCGCCTTTCCCTGTTCGATCCGGCAAGCGACCAGCCACAGGCCGAGCACGGCCCACAGGTGCCGCGCGTCCTCGAAGCTACCAGTCAGGCCTTGGTAGGCCATGCCGTTGAGGAACGCGAAGCCAAGGAAAAGCCGGGACGGATTGCCTGGCCCAAGCCGCCATGGCCCGCTCCGCCGCGCGACATGGGCGAGTAGCGCGACATATGCGGCCAACCCGATGATGCCGCACTGTGCGGCGAGGTTCAGGAAGCCGTTGTGCGCGTCGCTCAGCGTCTGCAGATTGCCCGTCGGGCTGGCGTATTCGACATTCACGGCCGCCGCGCCGAGCCCGTTGCCGAGCAGCGGGTGGGCGAGGAAGTTGGCCAACGCCTCGACCCAAATGGTGAAGCGGATCGAGGCCGCGACCCGCAACCCGCCGGGAAGCTCGGCGACGAACGCCGCGCCGGGGTAGGGGATTAGCGTCAACGCTGCCGCGGCGACGAACAGGATCGCACCGAAAATCCCGACGCCAAGAGCCACCCGTGCCGCCGCCGGTCGCTCGCCCCGCCACGCCAGCCAGCCGCAAAGCCCGGCCGCAAGCAGCAGCCCGCCAAGCCCCGGCGAGATGGTGGTGATCGCGGCGAGGGTGCAGCCGGCGACGAGGAGGTCGCGCTGACGCGGCGTGATCGCCCCGATTCGCCCGGCAAGGATGGCCATGATGACGGACACGACCAGGTAATTGGCCGCCATATTGCCGTTGAGGAAGCTCAGCGACAGCCGCGGATAGGTGCCGGCCGGAAGCGAGCCATGG
>JBDSMA010000120.1:0-3785 GCA_039916085.1 Sphingomicrobium sp. | reverse complement strand
GCCATCTGCTGGCCAAGTTCGTCCATGTCGAGCCCGGCGTGGCGCGCCTGGGCGAACACGCCTTCCATGCGCTTTTCTTCCTCGCCGACGTGATGTTCGATCTGCTCGCCCAACACCTGAACCTTGGCATCGTAATAATCGTCGCTGGGTCCGCCTGCCTCAATTTCGGCGATCAGCACCTTGGCGCCGTCGTGCTCGACATAGGCTTCCTTGAGCAAATCCTCCTCGACCTTGCCTTCGCAGGCGGGGTAGAAAATCTCTTCCTCGATGGTCGCGTGGACAGTCAGTTCCTTGCAGATTTCTTCGGCAATCGACTGCTTTCGCCCGTCACCGCTGGCCCTTTCATACGAAGCGAAAAGGTCTTCAACCTTGCGGTGGTCGGCCTTCAGCAGGGCTACCGCGTCAAGTGTCTTGGGGTCGGCCATCATACTCTCCATTTCGGGCGTGGACGCAGCTTCAAAAACCGCCCGCCGGGACAATCGTTCCTCGACGATATGGCACTGTCGCCCTAAGCGGGCGCCGATCATATCCAGAATCGTCTCGGCGCTGTCAGCGCCGGCTTGCGGAGCAATCAATTGAACTTCATTCTTGTTGCGACGGCCCTCGCCGCGTTGTCCGCGCCCCCCCCGCCCGCGCCTGCACCCCCGCCCGACGCGGGCGACGAGGACCAGGCGCAAGCCCCGGCCAGCGAGATCGTGGTCACCGGACAGCGGCTCGACGCCGCTCGCGCCCTGGTCGAACCAGCGCTCGGCGCCTCGACTTACACGCTGACCAACGATGCAATCGAGGAACGCCCGGGCGGCGAGACGCGAGACCTCGGTTCCATCTTGGTGCAAGTCCCTGGCGTCCGCCGCGATGGCGGCCGGGGTCTGGTCGTGCGCGGCGCGCCTGGCGGCGTCCAGTACAGGCTCAACAATATCATCCTGCCACAGGGCAGTGGTGATTTCGGCGAAACGCTCAGTGCTCGCCTCGCCGATCGCACCCAGCTCATCACCGGCGCCCTGCCGGCCCAATATGGCCTTGTCTCGGGCGGGGTCATCAATGTCACGACGAAAAGCGGCCTGTCGTCGGGCAATGGCGGACAGGCCGAGCTTTACGGCGGCAGCCATCGCACCATCCAGCCGGCCTTCGAATGGGGCGGCGCGCTTGGCGGGACGAGCCTGTTCGCATCGGGCAGTTTCCGCCGCAGCGACATTGGCATCGCCTCGCTCGATGGCAGCGCCGACCCCCTTCACGACCACTCGCGCGAGGTCGAGGGGTTCCTGTTCGGCGACCATGTAATCAACGATGAATCGCGCGTCTCGCTGATCCTCGGCAGCTCCAACGAGCGCAACCAGATTCCCGGCCTCGCCGCGCCAGGGATCGATCCTGAAGGCCGACGTTACGGGGATCAGACGATCGCCAACCATTATGCGATCGCCAGCTACCAGTGGAGCGGCGACCGCGCGACCGTTCAGGCGTCGCTTTCCGGCCTCGTGTCGCGTGAGGCAATCGCGCCGGTCGAATCGCTCAGTATCAGCGCGGACGGTCTGTCCCGAGCCCGCCACGAGGCCGGCCGCTCGCTCGGACTGCAAGTCGAAGGCGCCTTTAAGCTTGGCTCCGCGCACACCTTGCGCGCCGGAATCGTCGGCTCGATGGACCGCTCGCGCCGCACCGAGCGGTTGGCGACGGTGGCGGACATCGTCGAGTCCGTTTCAACCGGTCATCGCCTGACCACCAGCGTCTTCCTTCAGGACGAATGGAAGCTGACGGACCGTCTGACTGCCAATGCCGGGCTCCGCGCAGACCGTGTGTCGGGCATATCCCGTGGCGCACGCCTCGGCCCGCGCGCCAGCCTTACATGGGAATTGCCGTCGGGGTTGGCGGCGCATGTCGGCTATGCGCGTTACTATGTCGCGCCGCCGGTGGGCGATCAGGCGCTGGCGGGAGACGGCCCGTTGCGCGTCGAGAGCGACGATTATTTCGACATTGGCGCCGAGCAGACGCTGGGCGGCCTCAAGCTCGGGCTCGACGCTTACTGGCGCTCGGCACGCAACCTGCTCGCCGAACGGCGCTGGGATGCCGCGCCGGCCGCGGACTCGTTCGCCTATCGCCGCGGCAAGCTCCGCGGGATCGAGGCGTTGATGACCTATGCCCACGGGCCGCTGCGCGCCTGGTCGAACCTCGCTTATTCGACCGCCACGGCGCGTGGCATCGCGTCGGGCGCATCGTTGTTCACACCGCTCCAGCTCGCCTGGGTCGATGGCCACGATACGAAGATCGATCAGGATCAGCGGCTGACCGGCTCGGCCGGCCTATCCTATCGTTTCGGCCATCTGCTGCTGTCGGGCGACTTGCTGTACGGCAGCGGCGCGCGGCGCACGGCACCCGGCGGCAACCCCAATGGCGCGCGATTGCCGTCTTATGCCACGCTCGATTTCGCCGCGGTGTATCGCCTCATCTTGTCCGACCGTCACCCGCTCGATCTCCGTCTCGATATCACCAACATCCTTGATCGCCGCTATGCGCTGAGCGACGGAACCGGGCTTGGCGGCGGGGCCCCGCAATGGGGCGAGCGGCGCGGGCTGTTCGTTGGACTAGAACAGGGTTTCTGATGATCCAGGAACGCCGCATCCATCAACTGTTTGAAGTCAGCATCCTCCTCAAGGGCGCCCACGCGCTGATCGAGATCGTGGGTGGACTCGCCCTCGCGTTGACCGCCAACGGCCGCATCGCCGAACTGGTCGCCCGCTTCACCCAGGACGAACTGCACGAGGATCGCGCCGATTTCGTCGCCAACCACCTCATCGCCTTGGCCCAGGCGATGTCGGTCCAGACCCAGAATTTCTACGCTTTCTATCTGCTCAGCCACGGCGTGGTGAAGGTCGCGCTGGTTGCCGGACTGCTGATGCGCAAGCTGTGGGCTTATCCCGCCTCGCTCGTGGTGATGATGCTGTTCATCGCCTATCAGATTTACCGCTACAGCTATACGCACAGCCCCGGGCTGATCGCGCTGACGGTTTTCGACCTGTTCGTCATGGGCCTGATTTGGCACGAATATCGTTTGCTTCGCCGCCATCTTCCGGTCGATTGACGGCTGGCGGGGGAGCGGCGACTAAGCCGCAAGCACCACCGACACTCGTGTTCCCGGCGCGCCCTTTGGCTCATCACACGCTTAAATATCCGATAGTTGCATCATTTCGCGCCGCCCAGCACGATTGCCAGCGCGGTCCGCCACACCGCCAGGCGCGCCTCTCGCGTCGCGGCCGGCATGGCCGGCTCGAATCGTTCGATCGCAGGGAGCATCGCGCCGGCATCGTTCAGCGCCGGATAGATCCCAGCGCCGACCGCCGCCAGCATTGCCGCGCCGCGCGCGGTGCATTCGACGTCGGTCGGCCGCTCGACTGGCCGCTGGAGGATGTCGGCGAGATCCTGGGCCAACCAATCATTGGCCGCCATCCCGCCATCGATCCGGACGGTCTCCCAATCGGCTCCGTCGGCGGCGAAGGCACCCTGCAAGTCGCTGCACTGGTGGGCGATCGACTCCATTGCCGCCCGCACTATTTGATCGCTGGTCGTGCCGAGCGTCAGCCCGACAATGGCTGCCTTGGCCTCCGGCCGCCAGTGCGGCGCGCCGAGCCCGGCCAGTGCCGGCACCATTGTCACCCCGCCACTGTCGGTCGCGCGTGCGATCCGCTCGGTGTCGGCCGCGCTACCAATCCACCCCATCGCATCGCGCAGCCACTTGACCATGCTCCCGGCGACGAACACCGATCCTTCAATTGCATAGAGCCGCTCGCCGCCGA
>JBDSMA010000119.1:0-4918 GCA_039916085.1 Sphingomicrobium sp. | reverse complement strand
AGCCCGAACAGACCGGCATAAGCGAGATCGACGACAAAGTGGGTACCTTCCTCCGACGCTGCCTTCAGCGTGAGTTTGAGTACAACTTCATGGACTTCCTCACCGATGCGGTTGACGACGAGGTTGAACTGGACGTCGAGTTGCGGTTGCTGCTGCCATTGGAAGACCGTCGGCGCGCTCGGGTTTTCGACCGACATATCCTTGATATATTGAGCGATTGCGGCGGCGTGAGGGGCCGCATCGTCGCCACCATTGGCGAGCGGCGCGGAGTCGCTGGGAAGGCTGCTATCCTGGTCGGACATGGATCGGGTCTTTCGCTCGGCGTTTGAATGAAATGGCCGGCCGTCCCGCCTGCCGGCGAGCCCGCCGGGCGGGTCGCCGCCGCGACTAGCAGCGCCACTGGCCGGGCGCAATGGGATGAAGCGCGGCAAGGGCAAGCGGAGCGCACTTTGAATCGGTGCGTTATGCACACTATGTTGGATCACGTTCATGTGTGCCATGCCAACACCGGCAGGCACGCGTTATCCGGGAAGGCCCTTCGTTGACCGCTATCGTCATCCTCGCGCTAGTCGGGCTGTTTATCGGCCTCAGGCTGTACAATGTGCTCGGCGAGCGCACCGGCCATGAAGCGCCGATCCTCAAGCCCGCCGATCCGGACGCGCGAATGGAGCCCGCCGCCGCCCCGCGCGCCGCGCCGGTCGCCAACCCGGCTGATTTGGGCGATTTGGCCTATCTGCCGACCGCCGGGCCGGGCGTTCGCGCCTTGCTCGCCGCCGATGCCCAGTTTGACGTCGCGCGCTTTCTCGAAGGTGCCAAGGCGGCCTATCGCATGATCCTCGAATCTTATTGGAGCGGTGACCTGGCGGCGATGAAACCGCATGTCGATGCGCATGTATTCGACACGTTCGCCGCCGCCGTTGCGGAGCGCGAAAAGCAGGGGCTCAAGCTCGACAACCGACTTGTCTTGGTCGAACAAGCGGTTATCTCCGGGGCCGAAGTCAGCAAGGCCGAAGCGCTGGTCACGGTGCGGTTCGAAGCGGACATCGCCGCCGTGACCCGCAATGCCACGGGCGAAGTCGTCGCCGGCTCTTTGTCGGATGCGGTCCAGACCCGCGACCGCTGGACTTTCCGCCGCGACGTCGCGTCGCGAGACCCCAACTGGCTGCTCGTCGAGACCGACGAAGAAGAATGAGTGTCGCCGTGCGCGCGATCGGCCTGGCGGGGGCGCTGCTGCTCGCCGGTTGCGCGACCCGCCCTCTCGCCCTGCCACCCGTACCGGTTCCGGTCCTGGTCACGCCAGTGCCCGCGCCGGCGCCGGCGCCGGTGCTCGACAATGCCATGCTCGCGGGCATTCAACGCGTCGCGCCCCCGCCGGTCGCTGCGGGCGAGGCGATCCGGGCGCTTGCCGCCTTCCGCACCAGTTGCCCGGTGCTGGCCAAGCGTGAGGATAAGTCGGGGCTGACCAGTCCCAGCGACTGGACGGCGCTGTGCGCTGAGGCGGATGCCGTCACGCCGACCGGCGCGGCGAGTTTCTTCCACGACCGATTCACATGGGTTCTGGTGGGCAAGGGCGAGGCCTTCGCCACTGGCTATTATGAGCCCGAGATCGCCGGATCGCGCACCCGCCAGCCAGGCTATGAGGTGCCGATCTACAGCCTTCCCGCCGATCTGATCCGCTGCACCCGCGCCGACGGCGGGGAGGGCAAGGGCCGGATCGACGAGACCGGTCAATGTGGTTTTTATTTCGACCGGGCGGCGATCGACGACGGGGCGCTCGCCGGCCGCGGACTCGAACTGGCCTGGGCGGCCGACCCGGTCGCTTTGTTCTTTGTCGAAATCCAGGGCTCGGGCCGGTTGCGCCTGCCCGACGGCGGGGTGATGCGCATCGGCTTTGCCGGGCAGAACGGGCGCGAATATGTCGCCATCGGGCGGTTGCTCCGCGAGCGAAACCTGCTTCCGCCCGGCGGCGCAACGATGGCTGGGATTGTCGGTTGGATCAAAGACCACCCGGGCGAGGGTCGCGCCCTGATGCGTGAGAATCTGAGTTATATCTTCTTCAAGGAGCTGGTCGGGCCGGGCCCGCTCGGCGCGCTCAATGTGCCGGTGTCACCGCGCGCCAGCGTCGCCGCCGACCCGGCCTTCGTGCCCCTGGGCGCACCGGTTTTCCTGATCCTCGACCGCGCCGAGGCCAATGGTCTGTGGGTCGCGCAGGACACCGGCGGCGCGATCAAGGGCGCCAACCGGTTCGATACGTTCTGGGGCGCAGGCACCGCGGCCGAGCAGACCGCCGGCGGGTTTGCCGCCAACGGTAAGGCGCTGATCCTGCTTCCTCCAGCGGCGGTTGACCGTGCGCTCGCTCGGCGCTGAAGAAGCGGCGCTGTGGGCGCGGGTGACCGCGTCGATCCGGCCTTTGTCGCGAGAAATTGCCGCCGCAGAGCCGGATGCCCTGACTTCGCCGATCGAGACTGTCAGGCCATCCCCTCATCCGATAGTGCCGCCGGCCAGGCCAAAACCGGTGTCGTCGCTGCCCCGGCCGCGCCTTGGAACCACGCTCGATGGAAGCTGGGACAAGCGTCTCAAGTCGGGGGCGGTCGAGCCCGACCGGACTCTCGACCTTCACGGCCACTCGCTCGACCGCGCATGGCAGGCGCTCGATCTTGCCCTTGATCGTGCCATCAGCGCCGGGGATCGGCTTTTGTTGCTGGTGACTGGGCATGAGCGGGCGGGCGAACCACCGATCGCTCGCGGTAAAATCCGCGCCGCGGTACACGACTGGCTGGCGATGTCGCGCCATGCGTCAAGGATCGCCGCCGTGCGCGCCGCGCACCGCCGCCACGGAGGGGGCGGAAGCCTCTATATCGTCCTTCGAAAAGGGTAGCTCCTCCATCATTTCTTAACCCAACCCGTTTAGTCGCCGTTTCTTGAGCGTACTGCGCGACGGAGCGGGGCTAATATCCTGACAATGAAAGACGGAACTGCGCAAAAAATCAGCAACGCGATCCTGTCGGGCACGGCAGGCGTCGCGTCCTTCCTGTTTTCGCTGACCGCTTTCCTTTACATCACCGAATTCAACGCCCAGATCCTCGCCTCGATCATCGCCGGGGCTTTCTGCCTGCTGATCAGCTACGTCGCCTCCGAACGTCCCAACAGCGAGAGCGCGCGCGCCCTCGCCGCACTCGGCGATCGTCTGCTCGCGGTGGAGAATGGTGACTTTACCAGTCCCGCGCCGGCGATTGTCAAAGAGACCATGCCCAAGGTCGCTTCCGCCGTCGACAGTCTGTTCGCTGAAGTCCGCTCGTCGATCGAAAATGCTCATGCGCTGGGCATGTACGACCCCGTTACTTCGCTCCCCAACCGGCTCCACTTCCGATCCGAAGCCGACAAGCTGCTCAGCCAGATGGCCGAAGGCGAATGCGCGGCGATGCTGTTCGTCGATCTCGACCGCTTCAAGGGCGTCAATGACAGCCTTGGCCATGCTCGCGGCGACCAGCTGCTGGTCATGGTCGCCAACCGGCTGCGTGTCGTCGTCACCGCCGAGATCGGCGACGCGTCCGCTCCTCGTCCGCTGCTGGCGCGGCTGGCGGGCGACGAGTTCACCATCTTCTTCCCGTCGATCGCGGGGAGCGCCGACGCCGAGCGCGTCGCGCGCCGAATTGCGCTGGCGATTGGCGAACCATTCGAACTCCACGGCCACAGCATCGACATCGGCGCCTCGGTCGGGCTGGCGATGAGCCCCGAGCACGGCACCGCGATCGAGAGCCTGATGCGCGCCGCCGACATCGCCATGTACCGCGCCAAATCGCGCGGCGGCAGCCAATATTGTCTGTTCTCCGACGAGCTGGCGCGCGAGCATCAGACCCGGATCGAGGTCGAGGCCGCGCTCGGCGAAGCGGTCGAGCGGGGCGAATTCCTGCTCGCCATGCAGCCGCAGCTTAGCCTGGCCACCGGCGAAGTCATCGGCTCCGAAGCGCTTCTCCGCTGGAACCACCGCGACGGCATGCGCATGCCCAACAGCTTCATCCCGATCGCCGAGCAGACCGGGATCATCACAGAAATCGGCGATTGGGTCATCGCCGAGGTTGCCTCGATGCTCGCCGCCTGGCAGCGCGACGGGGTTGCCCAGCGGCTGTCGTTCAACGTCAGCCCACGCCAGGTCGAGCGGGCCGACTTCTTCATCAACCTGCGCGCCGCGATGGCCGAGCAGAATGTGCCGCTGTCGCTGATCGAGCTCGAGTTTACCGAGACCGCGGCAATGGAATGTTCAGAGCAAGTGCTGGCCGAAATCGGCGCGCTGCGCGACGATGGCGCGACCATCGCCATCGACGACTTTGGTACCGGTTATTCCAATATCGCCCGGCTGCGCACCATGCCGCTCGACCGGGTCAAGCTCGACCAGTCGCTGATTGCCGACATCGGCACCAGCGACAAGGCGCGGGTCGTCGTCCAGGCAGTCATCCAGTTGATCAAGGGCGTTGGCGCGGAAATCGTCGCCGAGGCGGTCGAGAATATCGCCCAGGCCGACATCTTGCGCGCGATGGGCTGCGACACCGTCCAGGGGTTCATCTTCGCCGAACCGATGTTCGAGGATGATTACCTCGCCTGGACCCGCAACGCTAACCGGGTCGGCCGTTCCGTCGCCTAAGCGAACGCCCGGTCCAGCACCCGCGCGTAAATCCGGCTGAGTGCTTCGATATCCTTTACCAGCGCCTGTTCGCCGACCTTGTGCATGGTCGCGTTGGGAAGCCCGAAATCGACCACCGGGCAAAGCTGGATGAGGAACCGCCCGTCCGATGTACCGCCGCTGGTCGACAGGCTTGGCTCGATCCCGGTTTCCTCGCGGATCGCCGACACCAACATATCGTAAAGCTGCCCCGGAGGCGTCAGAAACGCCTCACCCGAAAGCAACACCCGGACCGTT
>JBDSMA010000118.1:0-7691 GCA_039916085.1 Sphingomicrobium sp. | reverse complement strand
GCGAGGATCGGTCCCGGACCTTGGCTTCCGGTCAGACCGGCCTCGATCCGGCCCCAGGTGCCCCGGCCACGCGTGTCGAGGTCGAACGAGTTCAGGCCATCGAACAAGCGCAGGTTGCGGTTGCCGTTGAACTCGTGATGGATCGACGCATCGATGTAGGGCGCCAGATCGCCCGAAGCGAAGGTCGCGCGCAACCCGGCCCGGCCGCGGGTCGATTTGATCCGGCCGTAGTCGTAGTTGAACCCGAACGCGTCGATGTTGCCGACCTTGGTGTTGACGTGGCTGAGGCCGACCTTGGCATCGAGCATGGTTCCCTCGCCCATCCCGAAGCGATAGCCGAGCGAGCCATCGACGCCGTTGGCGCGCAAGCGGCTCCGCTCGCCGAGGAACGCACCATCGGTGAACCGCACCTTGTAGCTGTCATGCTTGACCAGCGCCGAGCCGTGGAACCCGGTATAGCCGCCGAACTGGCCGTACAGGCCGGCGTTCCAGCCAGTTGCCTTGAGCCCCGAGCTGAAATCGCTGCGGGTCTTGGCCTCGCCGTAACCACCGGTCAGGCCGACGCGGGCGCCACCAAAGCCGTAATCGACACCAGCCTGGATGCCCATCCGCCGGGTCTTGACGCGGCTATCGACGTTGAAGGTCGTTCCCTGAAGGACGACCGCGTCGTTGCGGTTGCCGAATCGATCCTGGCTGTAATAGGCCTGGCCCCAGACGCTGGCGCCAACTGTCACAGCCGGCAGATCGGTCTGGTTCTGCACCTCGTCGGCGCTCTGATACCAGATCGAGCTGGCAAGTGCGCCAAGCCTTATCGGATCGAACGCCGCCGCGGTCGGCGCGGCCGTCAGATAGTAATCGGGGCCGCGCTGTTCCAAAGCGTAATTGACCAGCGGGCTGGTGTTGCCGTTGACCGTGCCCAGAACGAAGGCATTCGGTGCGCTGGTAGCATTGTCGACCACCAGATTGCCCGGAATGTTGATCAGGCCGCCACCAAGGAAGGTGGCGTTGACCGTCGTCGATCCGCCCGCGTTGCCATTGATGATCAGGCGGTCGGAAGCCGTCTGGCTGGCGTCGATGTTGAGCGTCGCGGGGCTCGATCCAACATAGTTGCTATCGATCGTCAGGAAGTCGCCGGTGGCGCCGTCCCGAAGGTTGATCGTGCCGCTATTGTTGAACACGGTCTGCCCGGTGATCATCGTCGAACCGTTCGTCGCGTTGACCGTTCCCGAGTTGTTGAACGGACCGACCGGCGCGTTGAAGGTGCCGCCGGCAAGGTTCATCGTGCCGGTATTGCTGAGCGCGGTGTAGCCGGCCAGTCCGGCGCCCGTACCCGTGGTGTTGATGGTTCCACCGTTGGTGAAGGTCCCGGGTCCGCCGGTCAGCGTGTAGCTGTTGAGATTCAGCGTCCCATTCTGGTTGAACGTTTCCAGATTGGCGAAGGTGGTCGCCCCGGTGAGGTTGATCACGCCAGGGAGATTGTTGTTGAGCGTGTCGAACCCCGCGCCGAAGTCCGTCGTCCCCTGCGTGTTGAACGTGCCACTGTTGTTGACCACGTCAGCGCCGGTGCCCAGGGTCATGCGACCGTTGAGCGTCGAACCGCCATTGTTGTTGACCGTGACCGGTGCGGTCGCGGTCGCGGCATTGATCGCCAGGCCGGTCGACGCGGCACCGATGATGCCGTTGTTGTTGACCGTGCCACCGCCGGTGTTGGACAGAAGGATCGATTGGGTGGTGCCGGTGACATTGCCGGCCGTGCCGACCGTGATCGTACGCAGTCCAGCGGTGTTCGAAACAATGCCCGAACCCGCCGTGCCGGTGACCACGCCATTGGCGATGATCGTCTGCGGGCCGGTGGTCGAGACAGCATTGATGCCCGTCGCGCCGGTAACGGCGCCGCTGCCGGTCGTGATGGCGGTAGCACCCGTGGTCACGGACGTGTGAATGCCCTCGACAGTGGTGCCGGTAACCGCCCCTGTGCCGGTCGTGACGGTCATCGTGCCGATGCCGCTGTTAAGTCCGAAAATGCCGTAATTGGTGGAATTAATCGTGCCCGAGCCATTCGAGATAATTGCATTGCCGTTGGAGAAGTTGTCGATTTCCAGTCCGGCCGAACTCGTGAAGATATTGCCCGAGGTATTGATGACCGAAACCGAAGCGGTCGATGTGGCGTTGGCGGCATTTGCATACAAGCCGGTAGAAATGCGATCGGTCGCGGTTCCGATATTGCCGCTGTTGTTGATCAAAATCGCGCCCGTTCCGGCGCCATTCTCAGCTACGCGGACGCCGAATAAGAGTGTGCTCGGCGTGGTCAGGCTGCCGATCGTCGCGGCATTGTTGACCGTCATCGTGCCGGGGCCGGTCGAATCGATGTTGATGCCCGCGAAAGCCGCCCGGAGCGTCGTGTCCGACGTCGTATTGATGGTGACGTTACCCCCCGTCCCGAGCGTGCGATTGACCTGAATCGCGCTGGAGTTGGGCGCCGCCGCCGTAATGGTAGTCGCCGGTCCGCCCGCCACGCCAACATTGGCGATCAGGTCGCCACTTCCCTGCATGAAGAAATCGAGACCGTGGCCCGCGGTCGTGCTCAGGTTGATGACATTGCCTTCGCCGCTGTAATTGACCGGCGTCGCGCCGATTGCGGTCACCTCGAGAGCCGAGTTTCCGCCGAACGTTGCCGTATTGGGGGCATCGATCTGGACCGAGCCATTGTTGACGACATTGAGCGCATTGGGGCCAGAGAGCGTGTTGGTGAAGGCGAGGCCGTAGCCGGTTATCGCACCATTGACCGTGCCCGTGAAATTCACCGTCGATGTGTCGACGTTATAGTTGCGATCGAATGCCGGGCTAGTGCCGGCATTGGTCGAGTTGGCGGTGACGGTGGTGGCGCACGTGACCGTGCCGGCAACCGGAGTTGCGGCGGGCGAAACTACGCACTGCGCCTGAGCGCTACCGGCGAAGGACAGGGCCGCGAAGGCACCGCCAATCGTCAAAACCGCGCTGTTAAGCAGCCGCTGCTTGTTGAACCGATTGATCATTCCGAATACTCCTCGAAGAATGGGCCCCCGGGAATGGGACCTCGCAAAATCGCTTTCCAAACGAAAGGTCTTCCAGCGCGTTCCCAGCCCGTGAAGATTGTTGCGAAGTGATGCAAAAAAGCATCATGGACGCGCTTGTAGCCTTTCGCCTCACGGGCGAAAGACCAGGCGGCCAATAACAGTGTCCGAAATTGTAGGTTATTAGTCCGAAATCGATACATCTTCGTAACGATCTCGGGAACTCTTGCACAAAACTGCAGCTGTGGTCGCATGAACGCCGGTCCGGTCTGGCGTTAAATTATCGTTATTCCTTGAATGCTTCGCCTGGGCCGACCCCGTGGATTTCGCTCTGCTCGACATACCCTTGACGAGTGCCGACTTCGAACCGGCACCAACGGCCGTCACAATGGTCGATGCGCCCGACTACGCCCGGCTCGGCGCGATAGCGGACCGGCGCCGCGCTATCCGGCTTGGTATGAATGGCGCGCGGCGCGCCTGGCTTGACCAGCCCGGTTCGGCGCGCGGACAGCAAGGAGACCAGCATCCAGCCTTGCTGCCCGTCGGGATCGACGATCTTGCGCCAGTTGGGATAGGTCTGGACGACCTTCACCGGAAGGTCGCGGCGCTTGTACAACCAGGTCCCGGGATAGTTGCGCGCGGGTCCGGTGCGCATCATTGCCTCGCCGCTGGCGATCGACGCCCAGTAAGGCGGCTTTTTTTCCTGAGCGCTGGCCACGGTCGCGACGCACAACAGCGCAAGGCCGACCGACCGCCGCATCACGCCCCGGTCAGAATGCGGTCGACCAGTTGCTTGACCGTCGGCACGAAGCCGTTCGAGTAGAACGGGTCGGTCCTGAAGCGGAACGCGGCGTGGCCGGCGAACATCAGATTTTCCTCGACCGATCCGCCGTGCGCAATTTCCTGCAGCGTCTTCTGGATGCAGAAGCTGCGCGGGTCGGCGAGGCGACCGGTCGTGTTCTTTTCATTGTCCGCCCAGCTTGAGAAGCTGCATTGCGACAGGCAGCCCATGCATTCGGCCTGGTCACGGCGGATCAGCTTCTGCTCTTCCGGAGAGACGAAGATCAGCGTGTCGTCCGGGGTCTTCATCGCTTCGGTGAACCCGGCCGCATACCATTCGCGCGCATGCTGAAGGTCGCCTTTGGTAACCCAGTAATTGCGGCGCGTGCCGATCCCGACGTCGAGCGCGAATGCGTGGTCGCCGATTTCTTCCTTGGTGAAAGCGATCTGGCGGTGCGAGCGGGCTTCAAGCGCGCGCAGGAACGAGTTGCGCACCGCGCTCGAGTAAAATCCGGTTGGCGAGAATTTGTGGAGCAGTACGTCGCCTTCTTCCAGCGTCATCAGCCGCGCTTTCCAGCCTGGCGGGATCGGGCTTTCCTGGGTCAGAAGCGGACGGGTGCCGAACTGGAACATGATCGGCCCGAGTTCCGGATTGTCGATCCAGTCATTCCATTCGTCGAGCCGCCACACGCCGCCGGCCATGACGATCGGGACCTTGTCGGACACGCCGCCTTCGCGCATCACGGCGCGCAATTCCTTGACCCGCGGATACGGATCCTGCGGCGCGCGCGGATCCTCGGCATTGCTCAGGCCGTTGTGCCCGCCGGCCAGCCACGGGTCTTCGTAAACCACCGCCGACAGCCATTCGGCGGCCTTCGAATAGGCTCGCTTCCACAGCGCCCGGAAGGCGCGGCCGGACGAAATAATCGGGAGATAGGAGACGCCGTAGGAGGCGCTGATTTCCGACAATTTGTAGGGCATGCCCGCGCCGCAGGTGACCCCGCTGACCATACCCCGGGTGCGTTCCAGCACTCCGTGGAGAATGCGCTGGGCGCCGCCCATTTCCCACAGGACGTTGATGTTGATCGCGCCCTTGCCGTTGGCTATCTCATAGGCCCGTTTGACCTGCGCCACGGCGCCGTCGATGGCGAACTGGATCAGCTCCTCATGCCGTTCGCGCCGTGTTAGCGCCTTGTATACCTGGGGAATGATACGACCATCGGGATCGTAGCTGTCCGCGTTGACCGCTGAAACCGTGCCGATGCCGCCCGCCGCCGCCCAGGCGCCCGAACTCATGTGGTTGGTCGCCGAGACGCCCTTGCCGCCCTCGACCAGCGGCCACACTTCGCGGCCGCCATAAAGGATGGGGTTCAAACCTTTGAACAAGTCACTCTCCGAAACGCGTCTCTTGGGGCTGCCTATAAGCCGCAGCGCCCTGCTTGGCGCGCAAAAAATGGTCTGTCACTGCAACGTATAATCCAGCCCGATATCAACCGCCGGGGCCGACTGGGTGATCCGTCCCACCGAGATATAATTCACGCCGGTCTCGGCGATCGCCCGGATGGTATCGAGGTTGACCCCGCCCGATGCCTCCAGCGGCACTCGGGCCGCGACCTGGCGGACCGCCTCGCGGAGTATTTGCGGCGGCATGTTGTCGAGCAACAACCGCTCGGCCCCGGCCGCCAGCGCCGGCTCGATCTGGTCGATCCGGTCGATCTCAACCTGGATCTGCAGCCCGGAATCCGCTGCCTTGGCGGCGCGGACAGCTTCCGCCACCCCGCCGGCGACGCAGACATGATTGTCCTTGATCAGCAGGCCATCGTCCATCCGCAGCCGGTGATTCTGGGCGCCGCCCATCCGGGCCGCATATTTCTCCAGCAGCCTCAGGCCCGGGATGGTCTTGCGCGTATCGAGCAGCACCGCGCCGGTGCTGGCAATGGCCTCGACATAACGCCGGGTCAGCGTCGCTATTCCTGACAGATGCTGCAGCGTGTTGAGCGCCGAACGCTCGGCCGCCAGCATCGCCCGGGCATTGCCGTCCAGCCGTATCAAGACTGTCCCCGCCTCGACCCGGTCGCCGTCCGCGACGCGCGCCTCTACCCGGACGTCGCGGTCGAGCGCGCGGAAGAAAGCGATGGCGATGTCGAGTCCGGCGACGACGATCGGCTCGCGGTTATTCATCGCGGCGGTGAAGCGCGCGTCGGCGCCGATCGTCGCCCGGCTGGTCACGTCGCCGCCATCGCCGAGATCCTCGGCGAGCACGCGCGCGATGAACTCGGCGGCGTCGAAGCCGGGGATGAGGTGCGCGTCGGTCACCGCGCCGCCCTAAGTCGATGAACCCGGCGCGGCAAGCTCAGGCAGCCGGGGCATCCTCGACCTTTTCGCCGGTCCCGGCCAGCTCCCACTGCTCGCCATGGCGTTCGAACGTCTTGCTGTCGCCCGACACGAACGCCGCGCCGGTCCAGCGCTGAATGGTGACGGTGCAACCTGTCTGGTCGATGTCGATGCGGTTGAAACTTTGGCCGTCGCCGCGCACCCGGGTCGAGGTTGCGGTGCCGGCCTGGACAACCAGGCTCTTGCCCGCGCCCTTGACCAGCTTGGTGGCGTCATTGACCGAGGCGCGATGATTGTGCCCGGCGAGCAGCAGGTCGACCCCGGCGTCGGCAATCGATTCAAGGGCAACCTCCTGATCGTCCATCAAATGGCCGAGCTCGGGCCCGTCGCCGACCGGCAGCGCGAACAAAGGATGGTGGGTGACGAGGATCCGCGGCTGATGCGGATTGGTCTTGGCGAACGTGTCTTCGATGAACTTCATCTGCTCATGGCTGACATGGCCGTTCTTGAACGTGAAGGAGCGCGCGGTGTTGATCCCGAGGACCGCCGCACCGGGGATTTCGATGAACGGACACAGGGTGTCGTCGACGTAGCGCTTGTAGCGGGTCAGCGGTGACAGGAAGCGGCGCAGCACATCGTACAGCGGCACGTCGTGATTGCCCGGCACCGCCAGCACCTCATGTCCGGCATCGCGTATCCGGGTGAGGAACTGGCACGCTTCCTCGAACTGCTCAGTGCGGGCGCGCTGGGTAAAATCGCCGGAAATAACGACCAGGTCGGATTCCTCCTCGTCGAGACGCCGTTCGAGCGCGGTGACGATCGCCGGGTCATGCGCGCCGAAGTGAAGGTCGGACAGGTGAAGGATGCGGGGCATGGAGGGATAACACCTGTCGCCGTGAACTTGTTTCTTTGTCGTCATGCTGAACTTGTTTCAGCATCCATTTCCGTGAAGGGAGGAGCGGCAAGTCAATGGATCCTGAAACGAGTTCAGGATGACGGAGAGCGCATGGACCGCACACAGGCCAACAGCGGCACGCGCGACGTCAGCGAACGGTTGAAGTTCGACGTCGCCGCGCTTGACCGATGGATGGCGGCGAATGTCGCGGGCTTCGTTGGGCCGCTCACCGTCAGCCAGTTCAAGGGCGGTCAGTCGAACCCGACCTACCGCCTCGACGCCGCCGGTCGCGCCTTCGTGCTGCGCCGCAAGCCGCCGGGTACGCTGCTACCCGGCGCCCACGCCGTGGATCGCGAGGCGCGGGTGATGGCGGCCCTCGGTGCGCAGGGTTACCCCGTCCCACGTATCCACGGCCTGTGCGATGACGAGGCCGTCATCGGCACGCCGTTCTTCGTCATGGACATGATCGAAGGCCGCATCGTGTGGGATGCCGCCTTCCCCGGCCTGACTCCAACGCAACGCGCCGCGCACTTCGACGCGATGAACGCGACCATCGCCCAGCTTCACAATTTTGACCCGGCGGCGATCGGGCTGGGCGACTACGGCCGCGCCTCGGGCTTCGTCGAACG